>JAAYIB010000020.1 GCA_012744295.1 Acholeplasmataceae bacterium | reverse complement strand
TCCGAACAGCAGGGTTATCAGTATTTCTGGAGACGGTGGCTTCAAAATGACCGGGTCCGAGTTATTTACCGTAGCAGGCAACTGTCTCCCTGTAATTTCCATTGTTTTTAACAATTCGGGCCTTGGCATGATTCGCCAGCTGCAGACAGTGTTTTTTGCCAAGCGGTTTACCGCTTGTGAAATGCCGGCTTTCGTCGACTTTGTCAAATATGGCGAGGCGTTCGGCATCAAGGGTGTTCATGTCGATTCTCCGGAAGCGCTTGCCGAGGCGCTTGAGGAAGCGCTTGCTCAAAACGAACCGAGGATTATTGAGGTCTCTATTAATCCGCAGGACATGGTTTCACCAATGGTGAGCGGAGCGGAAATAACCTCCTATGTGAAATTCAATAAGTAAGAGCTTATGAAAGCCCCGTTTTCTGACTGTAATTGAGTCAGAAAACGGGGCTTTTTGTTTTTACTTCAGACCTATGGCATTTTTGAAGGCTTTCATAAAATGCCTCGATACCGGTACCTCTTCTTTTTCAAAATTTTCCATGACGAGCAGATAGGTGTCATTAAAATAAGGCAAGACCTCGCGGATTTTATTCAGATTGACAATAAAGCTCTTGTGCGTCCTGATGAAACCGGAATTGCCGAGGAATTCTTCAGCGTCTTTTAACAACAGCTTCGTTTTGATTATTCCGCGTGTCGTGTAAAAAAGTGCGGAACCTGTTTCCGTCTTTATTATGAAGATTTCGTCTGCCGGATCAAATACAAGAATTTTCTCGGCTGTAGATAAGGTAATTTTATTTTTAGCGAGCAGGATGTTACTGCTGCTTGTTTTTGCAATCTGACAGTAATCAAGGAATCTTTTCATCGTTGCCTGTATGCGCTCTTCAGAATAAGGCTTGAGAACATAGTCGAAAGCGCCGAGTTCGAAGGCCTGAACAGCAAACTGGTCAAAGCCTGTTGAAAACACGATTTTTGGCGCTTCCTGCAAAGACTGTATTTTTTGGGCGCACTCTATGCCTGCCATGACAGGCATTTCAACATCGAGAAAAACAATGTCTGCCTTGTTTGATTGCAGATAAATAAGTGCTTCTTTGCCGTTCGAACATTCCCCGCAAACTTTGACGCCGGCAATTTCTTCCAAGATGAACCGCAGTTCTTTCCTTGCAGGGAGCTCGTCGTCAACGATTAAAACCTTGTATTCCATGTTTTATGCTCCTTTAAGAGGTATTTTAAAAGATATGTTGGTTCCATGGCCTTCTTTGCTTTTTATATTAAGACCGCTTTCACTTCCGTAAATAGAGACAAGGCGCTTATGCACGTTCACCAGACCGATCGATTGACGTTCCGGACTATCCGATAACAAGTCCTTCTGTTTGTCGGTGCTTATGCCAACCCCGTTATCGATAACGAAAAGCTCGTAGAATTTTTTGCTCTTGGCTAACCGCATCAAGATAACCCCGCCTTTTTCCTTTGGCAGTATGCCATGCTTAATGGCATTTTCAACGAGAGGCTGCAAAATCAGAGCGGGTATCTTAAAGTCATTTGCTTCCGGAAGGTCGTATCTTACTTCAAGCCTGTTGCCGAACCTGGCCATTTCGATGTCAACATAAGCTTTCACATGGTTCAGTTCCTTGCTGAAGGGTATCAGAGTATCCGAATCGGAAAGATTATGCCTGTAATAATCTGCGAGTGATGATATGAGTTTCTTTGCCGTCATGGGGTTGCTGCGGCAATGAAAGCCGATAGTGTTAAGAGCGTTAAAGAGAAAGTGGGGATTTATTTGTGACTGCAGGGCTTTGATTTCGGCATTTGCGAGCAGCTTTGCCTGCTCCTTGTACTCGTTTATTTCAAGTTGAAGAGAAACAAGGTCTCTCAGCCCGAGGGCGAGGTCAAGCTCAAACTTGCTCATACTCTGGTCATATTCCTTGCCGAGGACTAAATAGCCGAGAAGTATCTCCCTATTGTAGATGGGAAGAATTATAAAGGGGTTTTCGTGGCGGACGGCGGTTATATTGCCATTTTCAATTTCTTTGATGCACTTATTGACAGCTTCATTGATTTCGGTTGGCTGTGGCACGGCCCTGTGTTTCAAGGCAACAAAGCTCTTGGTGAAAAAGATGGCAACCCACGAAAAGCTCGGCACCGTATTCAGGATGGCCGAAGCTATTACGCCGGCCGAGGATGAATTAAAACCGTTTTTAAGTAAGTTCATTGTCAGATTGATAACCTTGAATGAAGTCTTAGTTGCTTCACTGGCAATCTTTTCCTCGCGTTTGTAAGTGTCTTCAAGAATGCCGATGAAAAGTGCTATGGCCAGCGGATTCGTGATAAGCATAGCGGGGCCTATTTGCGTTACCAGATTGAGCACCATTTCAAAAGGTTGTGAGAAAACAAACAGGAGCAGCATATGAACGAATTCGAGAACAAAGCCTATGAACAAAGCCCAAGGCCACATCTCAGCTGCTTTTTTAAAATGATGTGACAGCAGCCCGGCGGCAATTCCTTGCAGAATGGTAATAATTCCGCTGCCATAGGATGTGAAGGTATCAAGAAAAAATATGCGGTGAATGCCTGTAATCAGCCCTGTAAAGGTTCCTATCACGGGGCCGCCTATCAAACCGCCGACGATTACGCCAACGGCACGCGTGTTTACAATGCCTGAGCCTCCCGGGACCTGGATGCCCCAATAAGTCCCCAAAATTCCTATGGTGGAAAAAATGACGATGAAGGTAATCTTGTTTTTTAGGGAAGAGACGTCGAAGACAGCTTTTTTAAAAGCTTCAAACCTGCTTAAGATAAGAATTATTACCATAAATAAAGAAAGGCCGAGCCACAGCTGTGTCAAAATGTTGAATTGAATTTCAAACAAGTCTTACCACACCCTTTTCATATTGTCAGAACGGTATTGCTGCAACTTATATGGTTATGGCAGCATCTTAACACGAAAAAAAACAAAACGCTTTGCGAATCTACTAAAATCAATTTGGATAAGGTATAGGGAACAGGGAGGGATGAGAGAGGTTAAAGAAAAGCTGTTTTCAACACCTGATAAGGTCAAAGGCAAAGTAATGAAGGAGGAAAATCATGGAACTGAAAGAAATTATGAATTCGCCAATGTTGTGGGCTGTTTCGAGCATCATGATTATTACTGTTGTTTTGCAGGCACTGGTATTTATGCGGCAGGCATTTAAGTCTGCAGAGAAAATGGGAATACCCAGAGAAGAATGTATCACAGGAATGCGTTCCGCAATGATTACGGCTATCGGGCCCGCTTTCAGCCCGGTTATCGTTCTTATCGCACTTATGGCTGTTTTAGGCGGGCCGACCGCTTGGATGAGAATGAACGACATTGGCGCAGCCCGTACCGAACTTGCCATGAGTACGATTGCCACAGGTATGGTTGGCTCGACACTTGAAGCCGGCAAGCTCACAATGCTTGGTTTCATCTTCGCTCTTTGGGGTATGGCTCTCAATAACTCTGGCTGGATAGTAATCGGCGGTTATTCCGCTCCGCAATTAGGCAAAGCCGTTGGTTACATGAAAGAGAAATTCGACCAGAACTGGGTCAAGCTTGTTATGGCCGCAGCGGCTCTCGGCTTGTTTGGAACTCTTCTCAGCAACGCCTTGATAAAAAGCGGCAATATAGTAACAAAAAACCTGTTCGCCGGCATTGTGGCCTTTGTGGCCATGATAATTATATCACATTTCTTCAAGGGCAATCAGCGTATTCAGGAATTTAGTCTTGGCCTTGCCATGCTAATTTCTATGTACGTTTCAGCCGCATTCTTCTAAGGCAAATTGTAATAAAGGGGAGATAAAGATGCAAGATAATAGGGAAAATGTTGGCATTAGCGAATTTCGGTCCAAAATTAAAAATTTAGGCATTGTTTTTGTAACATTCGCCTTGATAGCAAACTTTATACCGGCTGTATATGTTTCGATGGTTACAGGCATATTTCCTTCAGTGGGCGACCTCTTTAAACTTTGGCTGGCCGCGGCGGCTGCCTTTGGCGTAGGTTACTTTGTACAGCCTATTTCCTTCTTCCCGATGGTTAACATGGCCGGCAGCTTCATGGTCTGGATTTGCGGCAACGTAGGAGAGCTCAGGGTGCCTGCGGCAGCAATGGCGCAAAAGGTCACAAACTGTGAACAGGGTTCGCCCAAGGCTGAAATCATGGCCACAATCGGCATTGCAGCCTCTGTCTTTGTTTCTGTAACAATGATAACCGTCTTTGCTATTGCCGGCTCGCAGCTGATGCCCTTGATGCCGAAGGCCGTTCTGAAAGGTTTCGGGTTTATTCTGCCGGCTGTTTTGGGAGCTGTATACGCGGATCTTTGCGGTAAAAACTTTGTTTTGGGCGTCATCATACTGATTTCCTCAATCTTGGGAACGGTTTTCTTCCCCAAGGTGGGTGTTCCGGGAGGCATGGTAATGCTGGTAAACATTCTTGTAGCCGTATGCCTTGCCAGGGTTTACTTCCTGACGACAAAGAAAGCTTAAACATTAAATTACGGGAGGGTTTTTAAAATGGGACCATTGGAAGGTTTGAAGGTATTGGATTTATCAAGGGTTTTGGCAGGGCCGTATTGCACGATGCTGTTGGCTGACTTTGGCGCCGATGTAATTAAAATCGAGCCGCCGGTGGTAGGCGATGATTCGCGCGCCTTTGGACCGTTTGTCGGCAAGGAAAGCGCCTATTTCATGAGCCTGAATCGCAACAAGCGCTCGATGGTGCTTGACTTTAAAAACCAGAAGCACATAGACGTTTTCAAGGAAATGGTGGCGAAGGCCGACGTTGTCGTGGAAAATTACCGGCCGGGAACAATGGAAAAATTCGGTTTGTCTTACGAGATCTTAAACGCAATCAATCCAAAGCTCATTTACGCAGCCTGTTCAGGCTTTGGCAGAACCGGGCCCTACAGGTTAAAGCCTGCTTATGATATCATCGTGCAGTCCATGGGCGGAATCATGAGCATCACGGGCGAAGGGAAGGATTCCCCTACGAGGGTAGGCGCCTCGGTCGGCGACATCATGGCAGGGACTTTCACTGCCTACGGAATAATGCTGGCCATGCATCATCGAAATAAAACCGGAAAAGGACAACTTGTTGATGTTGCGATGCTCGACTGCCAGGTTGCCATTCTGGAAAACGCGATTGCCCGTTACGTTACCACCGGAGAAATTCCTGTGCCGCTTGGGAACAGACATCCTTCCATCACTCCGTTCTCGGCCTTTACGGCAAAAGACGGACAGCTGATAGTTGGAGCAGGCAATGATCGTTTATGGATTAAGCTCTGCGATGTTTTGGGAAAACCGGAACTGCTGACCGACGAGCGTTTCGGAAGTAACGGAGACAGAACCAAACACTTCCACGAACTCCACGAAATCATGAACAGCGTTATCATTGAAAGAACAATTGACGAATGGATAGCTTTGCTTGAAGAGGCCGGTATCCCTTGCGCTCCCATCAACAATATCGAAAGAATCCTGAACGATCCGCAAATTGCCGCACGCGAGATGATAGTGGAAGTGGAACATCCGATAGCCGGACATCTGAAGATGCCGGGAGTTCCTGTCAAGCTTTCCGATTCTCCGGGAAGCGTAAGAACGCATGCTCCCTTATTGGGTCATGACGTTAATGAAATCCTTTGTGAATTGTTAGGCTGGGACGAGTCTGCAGTAAACGAAAAATTGAACTGACCTGTCTGTGTTTTCCGAAGAGTATTTGCCATTCTCGCTTAGGGGAATACAATGGTCGGTTAATAGGTATCCATCGCTGATAGAGACATCCGGCCTGCTTATTGCAGGCCGGATGTCTTTTCTTTGTTGAAAAACAGCGACAAGGGGTAGGAATTAAAGGTTTTTTGCCGAATTAACACTTAACAGGCTTTCTCAAGACAGGTGATGAAATGAACTATTTGCTGCCCGATTATGTGAAAAGTATAATGGCTGCCCTAAAGGAGCGTGGATTCGAGGCGTATCTCGTCGGGGGAGCGGTCAGGGACATTTTGCTGGAAAAAGTACCGGAGGACTACGATGTCGCCACTAGCGCCAGGCCGGAGGAAGTAATTGAAACGGCCCGCAATGCAGGATGGGGGGTTGTGGATGAGCTCGGCCGGAATTTTGGCGTCGTCATGGTTGTTGTTGGAGAAAAATCTGTGGAAGTAACTTCCTATCGCGGCGAAAGCTACGGACACGACGCACACAGGCCTGAAAAAGTCTGGTACTGCGGGGAGCTTAAGGACGACCTTGCCCGCAGGGACTTTACGATCAATTCCATCGCAATGAGCATCGATGGGACCTTCATCGATTATTTTAACGGCATAGAGGATTTGAAGGACAAGAAGCTGAGGACTGTAGGACCGGCCGCGCAAAGATTTGCGGAGGATGCCCTCAGAATGTTTCGCGCCTGCCGCTTCCTCGCCCAGCTGGGAGTCAAAGGCGAGCCTGAGGTTTTTACGGCAATTGCGGAGCAGTTGCCGCGGGTCGGGGGACTTTCGCTGGAAAGGGTCAGGACGGAGCTTAACAAGCTCATGCTGGGCAATTTCGTTGAGCTCGGGCTTGAAGCCCTGGTGCGGAGCGGGCTGGCAGCTCAAAGCTGCCGTCAGCGCGAAAAGGGCAAACTGCTGCAGGTGCCGATTCTGCCGGAACTTGCCGCGTTGACTGGCGTTAGGCAGAACCTGAATTATCATGCCTATGATGTCTGGCAGCACACGCTGAAAACACTGAGCCTGAGCGAAGGCTCGCTCGAAATCAGATGGGCCCTGCTTTTGCATGATATTGGCAAAGGCAGGCCGCAGGTGCGGAGCTGCGACGAAGAAGGAAACCCGACCGACCACGGTCATGAGAGGCTCAGCGCGGAAATGGCGCAAAACATCTTGCAGCGTCTGCGTTTTCCGCCTAAATTTGTCAAAAGGGTGGTCTGGCTGATTGCCAACCATATGCAGTTAGGCTTTCACATGGATAAGGAAGACTTCGTCAGCGAAAGATGGGTCAGAAGGACGGCCCTGTCAGGCAGCTTCCGGTGGAACAGTGAGATGTGCGAGGCCTTCCTGCAGCTTTCGGCGGTCTGTCTTGCCGACCTTGGGGCAACTAAGGCACACGAGCAGGAAATCATCGCGATGAGGATGTACATCGATAAGCTGCTGCAGGCTGTCAGACTGATGCCTGTCCATACAAGTGACCTTGCGGTCAGCGGGAGGCAGGTGGAAGAAATTTTGCACAACAAAGAGGTGCTGCCCTCGCTGATGCGAGTTTTGCTGAAAAGGGTACAGGACGGAAGTCTGAAAAATACCGAGGAAGACCTGACGGCGGCGGTGAAAAAGTGGCGCGAACGCAATTTTATAGGCTTCTAGCGGGAAGAACCGGAAGAAAAGCAACTATAACCTGATAAGGGGAAAACGCATGAAAAATATTTTTTTGAGAACGGTCCTTTTGCTTTGCATTTTGTTGTCAGGGCCGCTGCTGCAGGAGGCATGGGCCGCGAGCCGCGAAAAGCCCGTAGTATTGGGTATTGAAAGAGTGGCTGAGTACGCTGATGTTTTTGCCGGCAAAAAGGTCGGACTGATTACCAACCAAACAGGAACGGATTCGAGACTGAAAAGTTCCGTAGATCTTTTGCGGGAACAGATAATCCTTGAGGCAATCTTCGTGCCTGAACACGGATTGTTCGGAGCTGCGGCGGCGGGCGAACAGATAGCTGACGAAGAATACAACGGCATCAGGGTGCATAGTTTGTACGGCGACAACAAAAAGCCTACTGCCGCCATGCTCAGGAATCTTGACTTAATAGCCTTTGACATTCAGGACGTAGGCGTCCGGCACTACACTTATGTTTCAACGATGGCTTACGCGATGGAGGCTTGTGCCGAAAACGGCAAGACCTTCGTGGTTTTTGACAGGCCGAATCCGCTGGGCGGCCGTTTGGGCGGACCGACGCTGAAGAAGGGCTTTGAATCCTTCATCGGCTTGTACCACGTGCCGCTGCTGCACGGGATGACTGTCGGCGAGTACGCGCGCTTTATTAACGCCGAGTACGGAATCGGCACAGAACTCGTAGTCATTCCTGTTCTTAACTGGACGAGGGATAAAAGCTTTGGGGAAACCGGGTTGCCCTGGGTTCCGACTTCCCCCAATATCCCGACTGAAGGCAGCGCTTTTTGTTATGCCGCAACGGGAATCGTCGGCAATATGGCTGTTTCGGTAGGTATCGGCACAACCAAACCATTCGAGTTTGTCGGAGCGCCCTGGATGGACAAATTGAGACTTGCCGCAGGGCTCAATGCTTTGTCATTGCCCGGAGTTGTTTTCAGACCGGCCGCCTTCATTCCCAAATTCGGTATGTATAAAGATGAGCTTTGTCAGGGAGTCCAGCTTCACATTACCGATAAGGCGGCTTTCCGGCCGGCGCTGGCAGGCGCTTTGCTTGTTAGAATGATTATGGAAGAATATCCGCAGCGGGAACTGTTTCAAAAAAGAGGAGAAACCGGTTAT
>JAAYIB010000173.1 GCA_012744295.1 Acholeplasmataceae bacterium | reverse complement strand
TTCCGATCGTCAGCCCGAATAAGGTTCCCACAAGCCGCCCACGATAGTTTTCCCATAGGTTTTGCATAATCTCAGAAAACATGCCTCTATCTCCTTCCTCTTGCAAGAATTCACTTTTTAGCTTGAATGTGTTTGAAAAACACTTCAATGTCCTTAATTTCTACACCTAGAGTAGAGAATACGCTTTTGCGTATTGCCTGCTTCATCTCGTCAGTAGTGTCAGGTATGTTGATGCCAGGCTCAATTGAAGCGCTGATACGTATGTTTAATGCCGATTCAACCATTTTGGCTGCTGCCTTGGCGTTATGTACGCCGTAAATGTCATTGCTGAGCTCAGCCACGAAATCTTCTACGGCGCTCTTACTAACGCTAATTTTCCCATCTTTTTCTTCACCCAAGGCAAGCGTGCTTATTCCTGTTCCGCCTAAGCCGGTTACCAAAAGACGGAGACTGACAAGCAGAAGCACGACACCGCCTACTGCATATTCCCACCGACCCGGCACCGTGGAACAGAAAGCATAAACAGTTGTCGGTGATATTATCTGAAGTGTAAAAAGGATCAGGAAAACTGCAAAAACCGCCATTAAAATTGTATATAAAGTTAAAATAATTCTGTCAGGTATGCCCATCGTATCTTCCTCTTTTCTCTCAAACCGTTCTTATTGCTTGGCTTCTTCAATTTCCTTGACGGGGCGCCTTGCAATTCCCTGAACATGGATATCAACTGCCGCAACCTCAAAGGCCGTCATGCTTTCCACCGCTTCTTTAACTTTTTCCTGTATGGTTATTGCAACTTCAGGAATGGAAACACCATATTCAATGATGACGTAAATCTCAATAGTTACGGTTTTTCCGGCAACGATCACCTTAACGCCTTTAGAAAAATTCTTCTTTCCAAGCAGCTCGGCTATTCCTCCGGCCAAACCACCGCTCATGCCCGCAACTCCCGTCACTTCGGTAGCAGCAAGTCCTGCAACAATACTAATTACTTCATCTGCAATTTTAACCGAACCGACTTCTTCCGGAATATCTTCCTCATAACTGTCAGTGTTAATTGGCTTTTCCTTGATTTCTTCATCGAGCATAACATATCCTCCTATCAAAAATAGAAAAAGCATACAATGTTACTGCTTATTATACCATAGGTTATCTGTCAATGCCACGCTGGAGTGCCTGCCGACAAGGTTAAAATTTAAAAAGAAAACGCTCAAATGAATTGAGCGTTAAAAATCAAGCACGTTCTATATATTCGCCTGTTCTCGTGTCAATTCTTAGGACGTCGCCTTCATTGATGAAAAGAGGCACCTTGACAGTGTATCCGGTATCGAGCTTTGCAGGTTTACTGCCGCCTGTAGCTGTATCGCCCCTGATTCCCGGGTCTGTTTCAACAACCGTCAGTTCAACAGTATTTGGGAGGTCGACTCCCAAAATACGCCCCTCATAAATCATGACTTTGACATCCATGTTTTCCTTAAGAAAGTTTACGGAATTGCCAAGCTGTTCCTTCGTCATTTCGACTTGTTCAAAGTTTTCATTGTCCATGAAGTTATAAGCTCCGTCACCTTCATAAAGGAACTGCATTTCACGCCTGTCGATATGTGCCTTGGGAAGTCGTTCGCCAGCGTTGAAGGTGCGTTCAACAACGGACCCCGTGCAAAGATTCCTCATTTTAGCTCTGACAAAGGCTGCGCCCTTTCCCGGTTTCACATGCTGAAACTCCACGACCTGCCAGGCATCTCCGTCAATAGTCACGGTTACGTTGGTTTTAAACTCATTAGTTGATATCATATTAACCCTCCTGCTTCAAAATCTAATCAATCTCAAAAAGTTCCTTACTTGACTGTGTCAGAATATCGCAGCCCGACGGTGTGATTACCACCATGTCTTCTATACGAACACCGCCCTTGTCTGCGATGTATACGCCTGGTTCAATTGTCAGCACCATGCTGGGCAACAATTTTTCCACTCCTCTTTTCGAAGCCACCGGCAACTCATGGATTTGGAGGCCTACACCGTGTCCAAGGCCGTGAGTAAAATATTCACCATAACCTTTTTCTGAAATATAACTCCGCACAATCGCGTCAAGGACTTGACCGGTTAAACCCGCTCTTATCGAGTTTATACCAAGGTTCTGAGCTTCCCTGACAATATGATAAACTTCTTTCTGCCATTGTTCTGCTTTTCCGATAACAATCGTCCTTGTAATATCTGAATGGTAACCATTATACACGGCTCCGAAGTCGAAAGTTACAAAATCGCCCTTCTCAACTACTTTTTCGGTTGCAAGACCGTGTGGCATTGCCGACCTTTTACCGGATGCAACGATGGTTGAAAAGGCCGTCTTTTCCGACCCGAACTTTCTCATTTCATATTCTAACAGGGCCGCCATCTGGTTTTCCCGCATACCGGCACCTATTTTAGCGAGAAAGCCTTGAAAAGCCAGGTCGGATATTTCCACGGCCTTCTTCAGTAAAGAAATCTCTTCCGCTTCCTTCACGGTTCTCAGAGGCATCAAGTCAACAGTCATAAGCTTTCGGCTGTCCAATTTTGTACTGAGTGCCTGATAGTCATCAAAGGTAAAGCCTGCTCCGTCAAAATTCAAAACGCCGTCAGGATAATTTATTTTGTCTAACTTTGTCCAGAAAGATTCCCCTTCGTCTATCATCAAAAAGTCAGGAGATTCTTCTTTTGCCTGTAAGGAATAGCGGGCGTCAGTAATTATAACCGCCTGTGAAGGGTCTATGTAGAGCAGGCTGTCCTCACCGGAAAATCCCGAAAAGTATCTTATTGACGGCAACCCTTTTATAAATATGCCCGCAGCGTTGCGATCACGCAGAAAAGCTCTGATTTTTTCGATTCTTGACATTTGATCAGCCCCGCGGTTCAATGTTGAACTTAACAATTACTTTGACATTTTAACATATTTTTTAAATCTTGCATATTATTCTTCGGTAACTTTTTCCAGAACATCCAACGAAAAAGGCAGGTTCTCCAGTATTTCAAGCGCTTCCACACGTGTATCCGGAGTACAGATTAGTTTGATAATGCCCTTTTCGGAGTTTACCGTGCTGACAAGGGCAATGTGTTCGTAACCTTCCATAATCCAGTTAACAGCTGCTATGTGCTGCCTGCTTACCATGGCATAGACGGTTGAGTCATCTTGCGTCAAATCGATTTCCTCCTCAAAAGCGAATATGGTGCAAGCACCTGTTCGGTTTTTACCGTGAAGATCTGCTGAGCTCGGTTGGCTACCATAATATACTCACCGCCTTCATCACGCATCTCAGTTAAGATAAGGCAGCCATGAGTACCATCCGGCTGGAGGAATTCTAAAACCTCTCCTTCCCTGACTCTGTTGCGCTGCTCAATTGTCAGAAGAGACGCGGCCGAGTCGTACTCTAGAACGATGCCGACAAAATCATGCGTTTGTATATAGCTTGAGGAAGTGTAAACTTGTCCCGATTGGTCAGGCTTGGAAACTGCAAAGCCTTCGAAGTAGGGCCTATGAGACACTTTTTCCAGTTCTTCCCGCCACTCCTTTTTTACTGAAAAAGTATCAGGAGCACCATAAAGTTCGTCTAACGCCTTTCTGTAAACAGAAACAACCGTTGCGACATAGTGGACGCTTTTCATGCGCCCTTCTATCTTAAGACTTTTGATTCCGGACTCGCACAGGGTCTGTAAATGCTCCAAAAGACAAAGATCGCGGGAATTCATGATGTAAGTTCCGCGTTCATCCTCTTCTATCGAAAATGACTGTTCCGGCCTGTTAGCTTCAATAATTTCATAATTCCACCTGCAAAGCTGGGCACATTCTCCCCTGTTTCCGTCGCGTCCTGTCAAATAACTGCTTAGATAGCACCTCCCGGAATATGATATGCACATAGCACCGTGAACAAAAACTTCAAGCTCGATATTCGTCTTTTCCTTAATTTGCGCTATTTCCTTCAAGGATAGCTCTCGAGCTAAAACAACGCGTTCGGCGCCCAAGCTCTCCCAGGCGCCGACACTTGCCCAATTTGTTGTGTTGGCTTGCGTGCTTATATGCAGCGCAAGTTCAGGTACGGTTTTTCTGGCAATGTCGAATACCCCGAGATCTGAAACAATAATCGCGTCAACTCCTGCCGCCGCGATTTCCCTTAGATAATCCGAAAGACGTTCAATGTCATTATTATGAGCGAAAATATTGACAGTTACGTAAACCTTTTTGCCAAGTTCGTGGGCAAAAGCGGCCGCCTCGGCAATTTCGGCAATGTCAAAATTTGACGCGTAAGCGCGCAGTCCAAATTCTGTACCGCCTATGTAGACCGCGTCTGCACCATACAAAAGTGCGATTCTTAACTTTTCCATGCTGCCTGCGGGTGCAAGCAATTCGGGCTTTTTATTTTTATTGTTGAGTACAACCGTCAAATTTGATCATCTCCATACAAATGTTATTGTTGTCCGTGAATTTTTTCAATTTCGCGCAAGTGTTCCTGATAAGTCTCAGTAAAATTATGACGTCCTTCAAGATTTGCAACAAAATACAGAAACTTTGTTTCTTTTGGTCTTAATACAGCCTCGATGCTGCCAAGGCCTGGGTTAGCAATCGGACCGGGCGGCAGCCCGGTATGCTGGTATGTGTTATAGGGTGAGTTTATTTTTGTATCTGCTATACTAATTTCGCTCTTCTGTGTCCCCAAAATGTATTGAATGGTTGTGTCAGACTGAAGAGGCATACCGATTTGCAGCCTCTTCCAAAACACCCCGGCAATCAGCGGCCTTTCGTCTGCAAAGATTGCTTCCTTTTCAACGAGTGATGCAAGGTTAACCAAATCTCTGATGTTCAAATTTCTTTCTTGTGCCATTTTCCTGTATTCAGCCCGCAGTGCCGCGTCAAATTCCTTTACCATCATTGTGAGTATTTCTTTTTCTGTCGCGCCTTTCGTGACATAATATGTTGACGGATAGGCAAAGCCCTCTGCCATGTAGGTTATTTCGGTGTTTTCGCTTTTCATATATTCATAAGGCGCAAAGTCTTTTGCCAGAAGCTTAAAAGTATCAGCCTTGCCAAAGCCCTCCGTTTCGATTTTTCTTGCAATCTGCTCAATCGTAAAACCTTCGGGGATGGTAATTTTTAACTGCCTGACCATGCCTTTGGCAAAAACCTCTATTATGCGGCCGTTCGTCATACCTCCTTCTAACTCGTATTCTCCGGCCTGCATCGAAGAATCAAGGTTTGCAAGCCGCGACTGTATACGAAAAAAGGCAGGCGAACTGATCAGGTTGTTCTTATGAAGCATGTCCGCAATTTCACCGGTCGACATTCCCGCTCTGATAACTACGACAACCTTTCCGGTGGCAGCCATGTCCGCATTGCCGCCATAGTTATTCCAGGCGCCGTATGCAAAAACCGTGACAAGAATAAACAGTGAAAGAATAAGAATTGCTAAATGTTTTTTGTGCATTGGCTCCCCGCTCCGTAATATTCTTTTTAATTACCGTTAAAATTTAAAAATGCTGGGTAGATATCTACCCAGCAAAACAAGCATCTTTTACTCTTCAGAAGCCGCAACCATTTCTTCGTAAGCGTTTCTGACAGCTTCAAACTCTTCTTCCGTAGGATCCAGGTAAACTTCTTCACCGTTCTCATCAAAATCGATTCTCGCTATATATACATCCGGGTCTTCGTCCTCGCTCTCATGACAGACGCACTGTTCGTCATCACATTCACATTCGCCTATTGGAATCAGTAAGGCAAAATTCTTATCGCCAAGAGGAATTACCATCTCTTCCCTGTAATAATACTCATTGCCCTCTTCATCGCTCATTACTACGATCTGGTCTTCGTCTTCCAGCAATTCCAACTCTTTTTCATCCATGGCCGCACCTCACAAATTTATTTGTTTTCACTAATTCTATAATATATGTCTGCACCTGTCAAACTTGCCGCAACCCACCCCTATTGGATTTTCTTTCTGCTGTCGAGGAAATTCTGCAGTATGACTACGGCGGCCATCTTGTCAATAACCTTCTTTCGTTTTGCGCGGCGCATGTCAGCAGCAACCAGCACTTTCTCTGCTGCAACAGTTGACAGCCGCTCATCCCAAAAAACAATATTTAAATCAGGGAAGGTTACCGACAGCGTATCCGCAAAGCTTTGAACAAGAAGTGCCCGTGGTCCGATTGAACCATTCATGTTTTTAGGGTAGCCGAGAACAATTGTTTTCACCATGTTGGCTGTTACAATTTCTGCCAGTCGCTGCAGGTCCTTTTCTAATGAAGACCTTCTAATAGTCTCAACTCCTCCGGCCAGAATCCGACCGGGGTCACTTAGGGCAACACCTATCGTTCTTTCGCCAAGGTCCAGGCCCAAAACTCGGAAATCTTCGGCTTTCATTTTTTCTCCCCGAGGTAGTTTATGACAAGTTCCTCTATCAATTCATAGCGTTCAAACATCCTGATTTTGCTTCTTGCGTCACCATGACTGGTTATGTAAGTTGGGTCACCGGACAAAAGATATCCGGCAAGCTGATCAACCGGATTATATCCCTTTTCCTGCAGTGCCTTGCAAACCTCGGCAATTGTTATAGCAACATCCTTGCCCTCCGGTTTCCTTGTAAACATCATAGTTTCTTGAGAAACGTCCGTCATCACCGCACCTCCTTTTCTCTTGCCTTAATTCTAACACATTTTCAACTTAAAAATAAGGAAGGAACAAAATCCCTTCCTTAAATCTTATTGTTTGATCTGTCCAGCTATGACGTCAAGAGAAGCGAGCAGTGCTTCTTGAACCTTGCGCGCATCCTTACCTCCGGCCTGCGCCATGTCAGGCCTTCCGCCACCGTTTCCTCCGGTAAGCTTCGCTGCTTCACGGACTATGTTGCCGCAGTGAATGCCTGCCTTAACTGCCTCTTTTGTTGCCATAGCCAAAATATTAACCTTATCCTCTGCGGCTATATGAGCCAGCACAACAACTCCGCCTACTTTATCGCGCACTTTATCGCCAAGTGATCTCAAGTCCTCTATGTTATCTGCTTTAACTTCTTTAACAAGAACTCTGACGCCTTTAACAACACTTACGCTGCCTTCAATTTCCTCCAACTGTGCTGCCGCAAATTTTCCGGCCAGTTCTCCGGCCTTTTGCTCAGCAGACTTGAGCTCTGCCTGAAGGGCTTCAATTTTAGGCAAAATTTCCCCTGTGCGACATTTAAGGGAGCCTGCGGCAGTTTTCAAGATTTTCTGCAAATCCTTGACATAGGCAACGGCTCCATGTCCAGTCACGGCTTCTATCCTGCGGATTCCGGCGCCGCTGCTCGCTTCGGATATAATTTTAAACAAACCGACGTAAGAAGTGTTCTCAACGTGAACACCTCCGCAAAGCTCCATACTAAAACCTGGAACACTGACAACGCGTACCGAATTACCGTATTTTTCTCCAAACAGCGCCGTCGCGCCCATCTCCTTGGCCTTGGCAAGTTCGGTTTCCACAATGTCCACGTCAATTGCGTCAAGAATTCGTTCATTGACAATATTTTCAATTGTTTCCAGTTCTTCTTCAGATACTTGGGAGAAATGCGAAAAGTCAAAGCGCAGCCGATCCGGTCCGACATAACTTCCGGCCTGATTGACATGAGACCCCAAAACATCCTTGAGCGCTGCATGCAACAAGTGCGTGGCAGTATGATTTCGGGCAATATCGTTTTTACGATTGCTGTTAACGCCTGCTTTGATTTTATCGCCAACGGTAACAAAGCCCTCGACAACCTGGCCGAGAAGAATAGTTATACCATTTGGCAGCTTCTTTGTGTTAGCAACCTCAACAACACCCGAAGGCGCTGTCAAAATGCCCGTGTCGCCCATTTGCCCGCCGCCTTCGGCATGAAAAGGCGCAACGTCAAGAATAATTGCAACATTTTCACCGTCATTACAGGTTTTTACGGGTTGAGGATTGTTGATTTCATACAGGAGCGCAATTGTTGACTCCTTGGCCTCTTCATCCACGGTTAGCTTTTCCTCATCGATGCCGGTCGTATTGTAAACAATTGGCAGCAGGTCTTTATCAAGGCGTGCGCAACGCGCGCGTTCTCTTTGAGCCTTCATTTCGGCATCAAAACCCGCCTTGTCCATTTTCATTCCGTTTTCCTGCAAAATCTCTGCGGTCAGTTCCCACGGAAAACCAAACGTGTCGTAGAGCTTAAAGGCATCGGCTCCCGCTAATACGTTTTCACCTGCAATCCGCAGCTTTTCCATTTCATCTCTTAGAATTTCTGTTCCTTGGTGCAAGGTTTGCCTGAAGCGGGTTTCCTCCATCTCAACAACCTATTTAATGTAATCCTTTTTCTCCGCAAGTTCCGGATAAACTCTATCGAATATTTTGGCTGCGACATCAACTGCATCTGATAAAAACAGACTGTCAATACCCAGCAGGCGACCGTGACGCACAGCCCTGCGCAGGATTCTTCTGAGAATATAGCCTCTGCCCTCGTTAGAAGGCAGTACGCCGTCACCAATCATGACGGTCAGGCTTCTTGCATGGTCGGCAATGACCTTGAGTGAAACGTCGGTCTTATCGTCAACTCCGAAAACAACGTTTCCCTTATTAGCGGCATACTCAATAAGGGGATAGATGAGATCGGTTTCGAAATTTGATTTCTTTTGTTGAAGAACTGATGCAAGACGCTCCAGCCCTGCACCGGTGTCAATGTTTTTACTGGCCAGCGGCGTATATGTGCCGTCATCGTTCTGATTATATTGTGTGAAAACAAGATTCCAGATTTCAAGATAACGGTCACAGTCGCAGCCAACGGCACAAGAAGGGCTGCCACAGCCCCTTTCTTCACCGAGATCCACGTGGATTTCCGAACAAGGACCGCAGGGTCCCGAACCAATTTCCCAGAAATTATCTTCCATGCGAATTATTTTTTCGGCCGGAACACCAACTGCTTCGCGCCAGATTTGATAGGCTTCGTCATCATCCGTATAGATAGTTACCCACAATTTCTCGGCGGGAATTTCCAACACTTCGGTCAGAAACTCCCAACTCCATGGTATAATTTCTTTTTTAAAATAATCGCCAAAAGAAAAATTTCCCAGCATTTCAAAAAAAGTGTGTTGGCGAGCCGTTCT
>JAAYIB010000172.1 GCA_012744295.1 Acholeplasmataceae bacterium | reverse complement strand
CCCCGCCTGCAGACAAAGTTTATTTCCGTTAAAGGAATAAACGCAGAGGAGCGACTGCGGCAGGCTGGCATTGCAATAAGTCATGTAATCTTCGAACCATAGCCAGTTAGGACTTTTTGTCTGCGAGTAAAGGCTCAGCAGGTGTTCTGACAAGCTATCTACTAATTCCGAGCGAATTTTTTCAAATTCAGGGACCTGCGCTTTACACAAAGCAATTAAACTGTTGGCAACGGCACGCGGAGAGGAAAAGCCGCGTGCCGTTTTTATGTTGTTTATAAACAGGCTGCCGGCTCTTTTGCGAATTTCCGGATTTGTTGAAAGGGTGGCGGCACTGCAGGCCATAAGGGCTCTGGCGACACTGTCTTCTGAATCAAATCGGGAGTAATATCTGCCGTCAAGCAGAAAATTAGACCAAGTGCCATTGGCTGCCCGGGATTTTTCCAAATAATTTAGAAAAAGTTTTTTATAATAATCGCTGCTGTCATCTTCCATATGCAGACTTACTAAAAGCGCACGAGCGTTATCATCTAAAGTATAGCCGCTTCGTAAGTCAGGGCTTGATTTTCTGGAAAACTGCAGAAGCCCGTTTTCGTCTGTCATTGCAAGTAAGTGTCGGTAATCTGGCATAAATCGTACCTCTGTCAAGAAATTGTTTTGTACGCTTTAAGAATCTTGTCGAATAAAAAGAGATACTTTTGCCCCGTGGCCGGCCAAGCTAAAGTTTTTCCTAAAGTGCTGGCTTTGTTTCGCAAAATGTTTTGCAGATTTTTGTCTTCGATAATCCGATTAATAAGTACGGCCAATTCATGCGGATCGTTGGTTTTAGCTAAGAGACCTCGCCCATTGCCGAGGACTTCCTTAGCAAAAGCGTAATCTGTTGAAACAACGGCAAGGCCGCAGCCAAGGGCAAAGGCCATTGTGCCGCTAACTGCCTGGTCACGGTTGGGATAAGGACTGAGATAAATGTCTGTCATGTTCAGATATTCGCCCAATTCGTCATCCGTTAAAAATTTATTGACAAATTTTACATTATTCTCCAAACCTAAACTCCTTGTCAGCTCTTTCAGCATATCCCGATAGGTTTCGCCTTCGCTTGCTATAAGATTGGGATGGGTTTTCCCCAAAATCAAATATAGTGCGGAGGGGTGGCTGGCGGAAACTTCTGCGATGGCCTTTATGCCAGCGTCCAGGCCTTTGCCGGGGCCTATTAAGCCGAACGTGGTTATTATCTGCCTGCCTTCGCAGTCGTACTTTCTCTTCAATTCCGACTGCGAAAGTTTTTTGAATATGGGAACTCCGTGCGGTATTACGGTTATTGATTCGGTGTTCGCACTATATAACGATTCGAGCAAGCTCGCGGAACTTTCTGTCATGCAGACGATTCCAGCCGCATGCTGGCAGAGCATATGCAGAATATGCCGTTGTTGTTTGCTTGGATTGGGCAGCACCGAGTGGGTTATAACGATAAACGGTTTGGAAAGCTGCTGAGCGAAGTCAAGAACATAATCGCCGTCTTGCCCGCCAAAAATCCCATATTCATGTTGTATCATTACGAGGTCGACATCGGAACGCATATTGGCAAATTTTGCTGCACGGACATAATCGGTTCTGTCGGTTTTATGCAATGAAAATACTACTTCCTTGGGGTAGGCATAGCTATTTTCCTTATCGGATATGGCTAAAATCTCGAATTTCAGCTTCTGGGGCAGCAGGCTTTTGCGTAAATCCGCCGAAAAAGTTGCGATACCGCATTCCTGGGGTAAATAGGTACTTAGGTTAAGAATTACCATGTGACTGCACTCCCTTTCACAATAGGTCGCTTCGGCCGTTTTCTTCAAGCATTTTGACCACTTTGCGGATGTCTTGCCCCTTTTTTTGCCTTGTCACAAAAACAATTTCCTTTGTTTCTATAACGAGCAGGTTTTCAACGTCATAGAGTACAACGGTTTTATTCTCTTGACCGATGAGGCATTCCTTGCTCTCCAGTGTGAGAATATCGTTGCCGATACAGCAGTTGCCTTCGGCATCACTGGCAAATAAGTCTTTGAAGGATTCCCAGCTGCCTAAGTCGTGCCAACGAAAGTTGCTTTCCACAACGGCCATTACGCTGCTTTTTTCTGAAATAGCTTTGTCCAGGCTGATATTGGGCAGATTGTCATAAGCATGAAGATAGGAATCGTAGCCCTTTAATATTTCAGTGAAAACTGCAGGAAGATGAAGCGCGTATTCATTTAACAATGTTTTGACCTGACCTATGTAGATGCCGGAATTCCAAAGATAATTTCCGGAATCTATATAGGCCTGAGCTGTTGCATCATCCGGTTTTTCGCAGAAAGAACGTATCTTGTAGACATGGGGGAGGATTGTGTCTTGCCGCAAATCTTTTTCAATGTAGCCATATCCGGTTTCCGGTTGCGTCGGTGCTATGCCTATTGTTACCAATAGACCCATGCCTGCAGTCGCCAGAGCACTGGCAATGCATTGCGAAAAGGCAGGTGTTTCAGGTATGTAGTGATCGGCAGGGAAAACACCGATTATTTCGTTACTATTTTGCGCGTAAAGTGCAGAAAGGATTAGTCCGACGGCCGGAGCAGTGTTGCGGCCTTCGGGTTCGCTCAATATCTCAATTATTTCGGAATCGTGACGTTTTCTTACTAAAGTCTTTGTAGCTTCAAGAATTACGTCGTTGGTTATTATGATTATCTTGGTCGAACCGATGTTGATAAGACGGTTAATTGTTGCATCAAGCATGGATTGTTCGCCTACCAGAGTGCAGAACTGCTTGGGGAAATTGCGACGGCTCTTAGGCCACAACCGGTTTCCTTGTCCGCCGGCAAGAATAACAGAAATCATTAAAATAACACCTCCGTTTACCAAAAATAGTTTAAATATTCTAATAAAAGTATAGCATATGTCGTTGGTGGAGTAAAATTTGGCGAAGTAAGGGTACATTTGCGGGAGAGTGCAGGAGAAAAAGCACCGACATAGAATGAAAGCGTAAGAATGGTATAAACACGAGTTAATGAAACATTAACTGGGATTTGTGTATTAATATCGTAAGGTGGTGCTTGATATGATTTGGCTCGCGTTTTTAGCGTGTGCCGCAACTATTGTCTTTTGCGGTTCAAAACTTTCAAAGTACGGCGACGTAATCGCCGAAAAAACCGGCCTCGGGGGTTCCCTGACCGGTCTGGTGATG
>JAAYIB010000019.1 GCA_012744295.1 Acholeplasmataceae bacterium | reverse complement strand
GCGGCGGCGAATTTTTTGAAGAAATGGTCGGAGTGCTTGATGAAATGCAGTTGAACGGTACAAAGTACGAGCTGCTGTTTCTTGACGCAAGCGACGAGGTGCTGATTCGCCGCTATAAAGAAACAAGGCGTCGGCATCCTTTAGCCAGCGAAGGGAGCCTGAGCCAGGTTATTGCCAAGGAAAGGGAAAGGGTCGGCAACGTGAGAGCAAAAGCGACTCATATACTCGATACGACTAATACTTCAACCTCGGACCTCAGAGCAAAAATAATTGCCCTTTATGGCAGCGGTGATAGCTTTTCGCGCATGAGCGTGGTTATACAGTCCTTTGGTTTTAAGCACGGAATTCCTTTGGATTGCGATATGATGTTTGATGTCAGGTTTTTGCCTAATCCCTTTTATGTGCCGGAGCTCAAACCGCAAACCGGCAACGATACGGAAGTCATCAGCTACATCTGGAATCATCAGATAACGAGGGAATTTACGAAAAAACTCGAGGAAATGGTTCTTTTCCTTCTGCCTGAGTACGAAAAAGAAGGAAAGAGCCAGTTCACTATTGCAATCGGCTGCACCGGCGGCAACCATCGTTCTGTGTTTATTGCCAACAAGTTGTGCGATTTTCTGCGCGTAAATGATTACAAGTCCCAAGTTGTGCACCGTGACTTGAGGAAAAAGTAATTGGGGAGGACCTTATGGGCTGGATAAAATGGTTATGGCCCGGCATGAATTTGAAGCGCTGGTTATTTTTGTTCTCTGTAGGCGCGGTATTTACGGCGATAGGCATTGCCTTGGTTTTTAACTATCAATTTATAGGTTTTATAGAAGAACTGCTGTTCCGCCTGATGTACATGGCAACCGGTGAGTATTATAAGGCAATCTCAATGGCCGGAGGTTTCCTGATTCTTTTTAGCGGCTTCTTTTTCATGTTTTATGCGACGCGACGGATTATTCGCTCGGTTATGGAGTCCGTTCTGCCCGGAGAAAGTTCTTCTCTTTTGGAAAGAATCTTCAGACAGCGCAAACTGAATAAGGGTCCGGCGATTACAGTCGTCGGCGGTGGAACAGGACTTGCGGTTCTTTTGCGGGGTATGAAGTATATTACGCATAATTGTACGGCAGTTGTTGCGACGGCTGACAACGGAGGATCTTCGGGACGCTTGCGTCAGGAACTCGGCATTATACCGCCCGGCGATTTGCGCAACTGTCTCGTTGCTCTTGCCGATACGGAACCCTTAATGGAAAAGGTAATGCAGTATAGGTTTCATGGGGAAACGCCGCTTGCCGGACATAATCTTGGCAACCTGTTCATTGCAGCCCTGGCGGATGCCGAAGGAAGCATGGAGTCAGGTTTGATAGCGGCCAGCGAAATACTCAAGGTAAGGGGCAAGGTCGTGCCGTCAACCCTTGAGGACGTTACACTTGCCGCTGCAATGTCAGACGGGACGATTGTCAAGGGAGAGTCGGAGATTACGCTTGCTCACAAGAGAATCAAAAGTCTGGCTATTCTTCCGGAGAATGCCGCTGCCACGCAGGGAGCCATTACCGCCATAATGAAGGCGGATGTTTTGATTTTGGGGCCGGGCAGTCTTTATACGAGCGTGATCGTCAACGTGCTTGTTCCGGAAATCAAGAAGGCTATTCTTGCTTCAAAAGCTGTTAAAATATATGTCTGCAACGTTATGACTCAGCCGGGGGAAACCGATGGTTATGGAGCTTATGAACATGTCAAGGCGATTGTGGACCATGCCGGAGAACAGTTTCTTGATTACGTCGTAGTAAATGATCAGCGCGTTACTGCCGCACAGCTTGCAATGTATCAGGAAAAAGGCTCTATGCCGGTTTCACCTGACATTGAGAAAATCAGAGCCCTTGGTATAGAGGTAGTTGCCAATAGTCTGATCAGTAATGACGATTTCGTAAGGCACAATCCGGTCAGGCTTGCCCAAACTATTATTTCTCTGGTTTACAGGCTGCGTTTATTCGGCAAAGGCATGCAGTTTTTTGACTATTTCTTTGTGCGGCAGAGCATTAAGAATATGGAGAACAATAAAAATGGTAAGTAGGGCTCTGTCTTTTTCCAACGAAGTAAAGAATGAACTTGCAAGAATCGAACCACAAAAAGCTTGCTGTGACAGAGCTGAGCTTTACGGACTTTTAAGGATGAGCGGCGCCATTGTTATCAGCGGGCGTGGTACAGGAATTCATTTTTCCACGGAAAACGCGGCACTTGCAAGGCGTATGCTCCAGCTTCTTAAAAGCAATTTCGAGCTTAAAACCGAGGTCGTGATTACCCGTTCCCGACGCTTAAAGAAAAACAACCGTTATCAGGTAAGGGTTTTATCAACCCCCGAGGTTGCGACAGTCTTGGAAGAACTACAGTTGCTGGCTGATGTTGAAGCAGGTAGGAACAAGCTTCTTGCCGCCGGCTGCTGTCGCAGGTCATTCCTGCGTGGAGTATTTATGGCAGGAGGTTCCGTCAGCCGCCCGGCCAGTGACTATCATCTTGAGCTGGTGACGGAAAGCTATGATTTTGCTGAATTAATAAAAAACATGATGCAGTCATTTGCTTTGCCTGTCAAAATGACCGACAGAAAAAAAGAATTCATTGTTTATTTGAAGGAAGGCAATGCTATTACCTCGTTTCTTTCGGTAATTGGTGCACACAACGCTTTGATGGAATTCGAAAATGTCCGGATAATCAAGGAAATGCGCAATAATGTCAACAGGATTGTCAATTGTGAAACTGCTAATCTGAACAAGACGGTGCAGGCGGCCGTACATCAGATAGAAAGCATTAAATATATCGAAGAGATTTCCGGCCTGGCATCTCTGCCGCCCGTGCTAAGAGAGACGGCCGAGCTGAGGCTGTCCTACCCCGAGGCTTCCCTTTCGGAGCTTGCGGACATGGCATCAGGCAGGATTGGCAAGTCCGGAATTAATCACAGACTGAAAAAATTGGAACAAATGGCGAAAGATTTGGGGATGGGTGATTGATGAGGAAGGTTTGCAGGTATTCTTTATACGCGTTTTTATGCATTTTTTTGTTTGCGGCGTTATTGTATGTGGATTTCCTGAATTTCTGCAGGAAGAGCGTTCCTGTGCTTGCTTATCACAGGGTTACAACAAATAAAGATATTTACAGCATGCCTCCCGAAATTTTTGAAGAACAGATGAAGTATCTCAGAATGAAGGGCTACAAAAGCATCAGCCTGAATGAGTACATTGCCGGAAGGAAAGAAGGAACAGCGGCATTTGACAGAAATATTGTGATAACCTTTGACGATGGGTATAGTGACAACAATAGGGTGGCTATGCCGATTATGAAGAAATACGGTTATACCGGTACTGTTTTTATTGCCATAAAATACATGGCCTGGCCGGGCTATGTTACCTGGGAGGATGTTGTCAGCCTGAAAAAGAACGGTTGGGAAATAGGATCGCATACATATAATCATGTGGCTCTTGCCGATTGTACCAACGAGTCTTTGGAAAAGGAGCTTAAAGACTCGAAGACTTTTTTAAATAATTTTGACGAATCCTTCAATGTTAACACTCTCGCCTATCCTTTTGGCAGTTACAATGAAGAAGCTTTCAGTGCCCTTGAAAGAAACGGTTATGTTGCTGCTGTAACGGGTTTTGATGGTGTCAACACAATGGATACACCGTCCTACCAGTTGTACAGGGTTAACATTTTTAACGACGGCAGGAGCGTTGGGATGTTTGCGAAAAGGCTTACTTGGGCCCAAATAATGGGCTGGGCTAGGTCATGGGGCATAGACCCTATCGAAATCAGAGCCCTATTACAGTAAAAATGTCTCTTGCACTTGCAGTATCAGCAAAAAACGGGTAAAATATTAATATCTTAAGAAAAACAATCGGAGGTTTTTGTCATGAAAAAACACATCAAGACTGTTAATAAAGCGATGCTCAATAAGACATTAAAAACAGGCGGCTGTGGAGAATGCCCTGCTTCCTGCCAGTCAGCCTGCAAGACTTCCTGCACTGTTGGCAACCAGGTTTGTGAAAAACAATAATCGCAGTCTCGGTATAGACGCTCCCTGCCAAAGCGGGGGGCTATTTTTCTGTTGTATGGAGAAAGGTGGAAAAGGTATTGCTTATTCATAAAATGAAGCTGGACGACAATATGGCTGTTTTGGACATTAATAGCGGCGCGGTACACCTGGTGGACGATGCTGCCTATGACGTTCTTGACGTTTTTGACGGCGAAAACGATGGCGACGTCATGCGAGCTTTTGCCGGCAAATACTCGGCTGAAACATTAAAAGATGTACTGACCGAACTGCACGAGCTGAAAAAAGAAGGACTGCTGTTTTCGCCTGAATATGAAGTGCCGGATAGCTTCAGCGAAAAGCCTGTCCTGAAATCGCTCTGCCTGCATATAGCGCATGACTGTAACCTGCGTTGCGGCTATTGCTTTGCGGGAACCGGAGACTTTGGCGGAAAGCGTGCCCTGATGAGCAGGGAAACGGCAGAAAAGGCTATAGAATTTGCTATTGCAGGCAGCCAAAAACGCCATAACCTTGAAATTGATCTTTTTGGCGGCGAACCACTGATCAACCCCGAGGTGGTAAGGCACGTTGTAAGCTATGCTCGTAAAAGAGAAGCCGAGACGGGTAAAAACATCAAGCTTACGCTGACGACTAACGGAACACTTTTAAACGATGAAATCGTAGCTTTTCTTAATGAAAACAGGGTAATGCTCGTACTTAGCCTTGACGGAAAAAAAGAAACGCATGACGCAATGCGTCCTTTTCCCAACGAGTCAGGCAGTTACGATGCCGCCGTAGCAGGCTTTAAAAAGGTTATTGCAAGCCGAGGGGGTAAAAATTACTATCTGCGTGGAACATATACGCGCTATGACCTCAATTTTGCCGAGGCCGTCCTCGACATGGCAGAGATTGGCACGGAGATTTCAGTCGAACCTGTTGTCGGAACAGATGAACCCTACGTACTGAAGGAGGAAGACCTGCCACGAATTTACGAAGAATACGAGAAGCTTGCGCGGTCCTACCTGCAAAGAAGACATGACGGAAAGCCCTTTGACTTCTTTCACTTCAATGTTGCGCTCGACAACGGACCTTGTGTTGCAAAAAGGCTGTCCGGATGCGGTGCGGGACATGAATATTATGCAATTACGCCCGAAGGCGATATTTATCCCTGCCATCAGTTCGTCGGCAGGGAAGAATATAAAATGGGAACGCTTGCGGCAGGAGTTGAAAGAAAAGACCTTGTGCGAAAGTTTCGGCATACTCACGTGATGACCAAGGAAGCCTGCCGGCAGTGCTGGGCAAGATTTTTCTGCAGCGGCGGCTGTCATGCCAATGCGGACCTTTTAAACGGTGACATAACGCAGCCTTATGAATTTGGTTGCAAGCTGCAAAAGAAACGGCTTGAGTGCGCCATAATCATTCAAGCGCTTCTGGCTGATGAAGCCCTCGAAGGGAAGGATGACTTAAGGCCCGAGATAGACAACTTCAAGTATCAGGTTGATTGAATGCTTATTTTTGCCTGCCTCTTGCCGGGGCGGGCAAAAAAACATTTTTATTTGTCAGATAGTACTTGAAATAGATAATGAAATCTGATATTATAAATAAGCCGCCAAAACAAGGCTGAAACAATGGTTTAAAAATAT
>JAAYIB010000171.1 GCA_012744295.1 Acholeplasmataceae bacterium | reverse complement strand
TAAATGGGCAATGGGTAAGGACTATAGTGAAAAAATCTTTGATATCAGAAGCAAAATGCTGGAAATGTCTAACGAATGATATTAAGTTTGTCGGACTTTTCCAAACATGCGGAAATAAAAGGTGCACGGTTCAAAATATGGCTGTGCACTTAATCTATCTGTGTTAAAATGACTTAAGAGGTGAGTAAGTATGCATATAGTTCTGGTCGAGCCCGAGATACCCGGCAATACGGGCAATATTGCCCGCCTCTGCGCGGCAACCGGCTGCAACCTGCACTTAGTCAGGCCGCTGGGATTTTCCGTTGACGATAAATATTTAAAAAGAGCAGGACTCGATTATTGGCACCTCGTAAACATCTGTTACTATGACTCTGTTGAGGACGTTTTTAAAAAATTTAAAAATAATGCCAAGTATCTGCTGACAACAAAAGCAAGAAAAAGTTACGCCGATGTTTTATACGAGCCTGACGCGCTTCTTATCTTCGGGAAGGAAACGGCGGGGCTTCCGCAAGAACTGAGGCTTAGGTATGAAGATGGCTGTATCAGGATTCCCATGATAGCCGGAGCGCGCTCTCTTAACCTTTCAAATGCTGTCGCCATTGTCGCCTATGAAGCCTTGCGGCAGCAGAATAATTTTGGAGGCCTTGATGTTTAGCAAAGGAGGATTATTATGATACTTGTTAAAGAGTTTGAATTTGATGCCGCGCACTATCTGCCGGAATATTACGGGAAATGTGAAAAATTGCATGGACACACTTACAAACTGGTTATAAAAGTGGAAGGCATCCCTGACAAAGAGGGGATGATTATTGATTTCATCAAGCTTAAGGACATCGTCACGTCGACTATACTAAACAGGCTTGACCACGCGTGCCTCAATGATGTTCTGCCGCAGCCTTCTGCGGAAAATATTGCAATATGGGTATGGAATCAGTTAGTCGGAATTCTGAAGGCAGAAAATCATCATTTGCATGAGGTAGAAGTCTGGGAAACAAAAACAAGCGGAGTAATATACGGAGGTAAATAAATGCTGAAGGATGTCCAGGGCGAGGGCGATTTCCGTCAAGTACCTTTAAAAAATGTCGGTATCAGGAATCTGCGCTGGCCTTTAACAATGAAGGATAGAGAAAAGGGTGCGCAAAATACAGTTGCCGTGGTCAGCATGGCGGTGGATCTTCCTCATGATATGCGTGGCACTCACATGAGCCGCTTCGTAGAATGCCTGAGCGCTCTAGGACCCATAACCCCTTACGCGCTTGAGCATATTCTGGATGAGTTGAAAGAAAAGCTTCAGGCGGAACGTGCAGCGTTGGAATTGGAATTTCCCTACTTTGTCTATAAAAAAGCGCCGATATCCGGTCAAAGCGCACCGCTTGACATTAACTGCCGCTTTCGTGCAGAAAAAGGCAATTTATTTGAGTTATATATCTGTGCGGAAGTTCCTATTCACACATTGTGCCCCTGCTCAAGAGAAATCAGCAACTATGGCGCACACAATCAGCGTGCCGTGGCCAGGATAGAAATCAGATCAGCGGAAATGGTTTGGATTGAGGAAATGGTTGCAATGGCAGAAGCGGGAGCAAGCTCGCCAATCTATTCTTTGTTGAAACGTCCGGATGAAAAATATGTTACGGAAAGAGCCTATGAAAATCCGCGATTTGTGGAAGATGCGGTCAGGGAAATCGCCTTAAAACTGGAGTCTGACGCAAGAATCAAGTGGTATAGGGCAACCGTTGACAGCATTGAAAGCATCCACAACCACAATGCTTTCGCCTGCGTGGAAAAAGGCTGGAAGGTGTAGGAGATAATGATCTATAGAATACCGGAATGCAACCTTGTCCAAGAATTGAAGAATATCGGCGTCAATCCTGCCAGTATCGAGATTTTCATGAACAAGGCCGCAATCTTGCCGCTCAAAATATTAAAAGTGCGTACACCTGCCGCCAATATCATCAAACAGGAAATGTTGGCCTGCGGGGGAGACTGTGCCGTCCATGCCTGTTGCATAACTTGTTCGCGCGAGCACAGTGACATACTGCTTTTAGGCACTTTGAAGCATTACAGGCATATTTTGGGGAAGCTTGGGCAAATGAATTATTTTGGAATCGCTCAAATTTCCATGCGGCTTAGCCAATTTTTGAGCAGGCAGGAGATCGCGACGCAGCTTGCCGACGGCAGAAAGCTTGTTTATGACCGGGTTGCCGTTATGGGTATAATCAACGTGACGCCCGATTCCTTTTATGCCGGCTCAAGAGCAACGCAAATATCGGCTGTTTTGTCTCAGGCAGGCAAAATGCTGGAAGACGGAGCACAGATACTCGATATCGGCGGCGAATCAACGCGTCCGGGAGCCGCTGACGTGACTGAGGACGAAGAGAAAGCAAGGATAGTTCCGGTTGTTCGTGAGTTGCGAAAACAATACCCTCAGGCAATCTTGTCCGTAGATACGTATAACGCGTCAACCGCAGAGGAGGCTATCTTCTGCGGCGCCGACATCATCAACGACATCAGCGCTGCCACGGCCGACCCCACGATGGAGGAGGTTGTTTTAAGAAACCGCGTGCCTATAATAATAATGCACATCGGAGCAGAGATTAGCAACATGCATACAGTTGCAAACTATAACAATGTTGTGGAAGAAGTTGCCGAGTATTTGTTTGACCGTGCAGCTAAGCTCGAGTCTATGGGTATTGGCAGGGAAAAGGTGATAATAGACCCCGGAATCGGCTTTGCCAAGAACGTCGGACATAATCTGAAGCTCATGCAGGGCTTGAGCCAATTGGCCGGAAACGGTTACCCCGTTTTGCTGGCGGCTTCCCGCAAGTCGACGATAGGAAGCGTGCTGGGCGGCTTGCCGTCGGACGAACGTTTGTATGGAACAATTGCCACGAGTTGTCAGGCCGTTTATTCAGGAGCAAACCTGATTCGCGTGCATGACGTAAAGGAAAACGTGCAGGCTGTTCGCATGTTGGAGGCTGTGTTGAAATGTCAGTAGCTTACATAGGACTCGGCAGCAATTTGGGTAAAAGAGAAGATAACCTCCAAACGGCTCTTAAAAAAATTAGAAAAGCGGGTATCAAGGTACTTAAGACTTCGTCTTTTATGGAAACAAAACCTTACGGCATTGTCGATCAGCCGTTTTTCATCAATGCTGTAGCAAAGATAGAAACCACTCTGCCGCCTGGAATTCTGATAAAAAAATTGCTGTCAATAGAGACGGAAATGGGCAGAGAGCGACGGCGCCACTGGGGTGAACGCAACATAGACCTTGATTTGCTGCTTTACGATGATCTTGTAATTACCGAACCTGACCTAATTGTTCCTCATCCGGACATGCAAAACAGAGTTTTTGTCTTGGCTCCGCTTGTTGAAATAGCCGCCGACGCCATACATCCCGTTTATGGTGTTCCCATGAGTGTCTTGCTTAAAAAATTGATGAGCGGAGATGAAGCGAATGAATTGTTACGTTAACCTCAGCAACCTTTTGATCTTCCGCAATTTGCTGAAGGACCCTGTTGTAACTGCTTTGCGCAAGCCTAAGGAAGTAACCAATCCGGATCTGTACGGAATCTTGATTGAAGCAGCTGAAACACATGGTCTGATGGGGATAGTGCCTGTTGAGTACATAATGCACGCCATTAGCCACCAGGAGAACATATTCTGCTGCATTGCGGAAAAAAGGAACGGTAACATCGGAGAAGGACTGCGAAAAGCTGTTGCCAATGACATTCTTGTATTACGAGAGTTTCTGACTGATATTTTTCAGCGTTTTAAGAATCACGAGCTACTTGGCAACTATATTCCTTCGACCATTCATCCCGTGCCCGGCAGGAAAATCCTGGAAAAATGTTTTTTCCATTTTGAGGAGGACGAGAGTGCTGAAATAGCAACCAGGAGTCTTTGTGACTATTTTGCCAAATTCGGCTATGGTATAATGGCGGACTATGTTGCTTTTAACTGGGATGGAGAAAAGGAAGGACTTGCAGGTGTAAGCACTTATTCCGAAATGACCTTTGATAAAATTTTCGGGTATGAGCGACAGAAACAAGAGCTGATTAAGAACACGCAGGCTTTTCTGAACAACCGTCCTGCCAATAACGTGTTGCTTTTCGGTGACCGCGGTACCGGTAAATCTTCCTCAATCAAGGCTATCGGCAACCATTTTTACTCAGACGGACTGCGTATGGTTCAGGTAAGCCGTGATTATTTTGTTCAGCTTCCAAAAGTTATGCGTGAGCTTAGCAATTGGGGAAAAAAATTCATTATTGTACTTGATGATTTGTCCTTTGAAGAATTCGAAGTCGAATACAAGGTGCTGAAGTCAATACTTGACGGCGGCCTCGAGGTTAAACCCGACAACGTCCTCTTTTATGCTTCTTCCAACCGGAGAAACATTATTAAGGAGGTTTGGCAGGACCAGAATATGAACGAGCTGCACAGCAGGGACAGCGTAAACGAGAAAGTATCCCTTTCTGACCGCTTCGGGATCAAGCTTTTTTATGATTCAATGGACCAGGCTGAATATTTTTCCTTGTTGGGAAAGATGGCGGCGGACGAAGGCCTTAAAATCGATGACAAGGATTTGAAGTCGGAAGCGGTCAAATGGGAAATGAGCCATTCGGGGCGCAACGGCAGGGTCGCGAGGCAGCTGCTTGACTATTTGCATGGAAAGGTTTAGAAATTCATACCTAATATCCTGAGAATAACTGAATGTCATAAGAGAAGCTGAGCATAAAAAAACCGCCGAAAGGCGGTTTTTTT
>JAAYIB010000170.1 GCA_012744295.1 Acholeplasmataceae bacterium | reverse complement strand
GAGAGTCTATCCCAATTGCTTGCCGGGGTGCTGATCCCGCAAGAAATCACAATTTCGTTAACTCGGACGGACGCGCCAATACTTAGTAACCACCATAATTTTGACATTCTTATATGTGATTTTGACGGCATTGAGCTAAGAAGCATCGAAGACGTATCGACAAACAGGGCAGTTGTACTTTGTCTGTCGGCAAACCAGATAGAATTGCTGCCGAAGGTTCTTCGAAATAACCTGGCGGATATCTGGGTCCGGCCTTTTGCGTCAGAATTGATAGTCTTTCGGTACCGGAACCTCATCAGGCAGATTATGCTTGAGCGCAAATTGTTTCTGAGCCAAACTTATCTTGATACGCTGATCAACAGTGTGCCGGATTTGATCTGGTTCAAACGTTTGGATGGCATACATGTCAAGGTCAATGATTATTTTTGTGCAACCGTGCAAAAAGAACGAGAAGACGTTGAAGGGCATGACCATTATCATATCTGGGGTATTTCGAAGGAAGTCTACGAAAACAGCGACTATGTCTGCCTCGATACTGATTCTATTGTAACCCGGTCCCAAAAAACCGGAGTTTTTGATGAAACCGTCGCCGAACCGCGAGGCATGCGCCAGTTAAAAACTTATAAGTCGCCATTATTTGACGACAGGGGCGAATTGGTCGGAACGGTGGGCATTGCACAGGACGTAACCGATTTGAAGAATACCGACGCAAAACTCGATCTCATTCTTCGCACTATGCCTTTTGCCGTTATGATAACCGACACGGAAAATAATGTTCTGATGGCTAACCAAAGGTTTGAAGAATATTTTCAAGTTAAATCCGAAGAATTGATGGGCAGGCCATATCCGATTATAGAAGCTTCTGCCGAGTCTCCGGCAAATCCACCGCACCTGCTTTACTTTGACGAGGAAAACGGAATAGGCCTCTTGTGTAATGGCAGGGAGCGTATTTTAAGCTTTCATAAAGAGCCTATCTACGATTTTTTTGGCAATCTTGTGGGAACGCTTAATGTTTTTCGCGACATTACGACAGAGCGCGGCCTGCAGGCCCAACTCAGGCAAATCGCATATAGGGACCAGCTGACCGGTCTGTTCACAAGGCGCTATCTGTTTGAAGATATCAGAGAAAAGATGAACGATGCAGATATAAGCATGCTCTACATTGACTTGGATAATTTCAAGTTGATTAACGATACTCTCGGACACCATTACGGCGATATGGTGCTGAAAAAGTCAGGAAGAATCATGAAGGAGCTTTTCCCTGACGATGCCTGCATCCGCATGGGCGGAGATGAGTTTGTCATCGTCATTTTCGGCAAGCGCCGGATCGAAGAGCTGCAGGAGAGAGCTGAAAAGCTTATCCACAAATTCAAATGTCATTTCCCGGGAACATCTGAGCTGCAGGCACTGTCGGTCAGCATCGGCATTGCTAAAATGACGGTCACTAATCCCGACCAATTCGACGAACTTCTGCGCAAGAGCGACATTGCCCTCTACAAGGCTAAAATCAGCGGCAAAGCCCATTGTGTCGTTTATGCGTTGGATCTCGAAAGCAATAACGGTATCAGAGGCTGATTGAAAGGAGTTTCAGTCAGTGCAGGCATTGTTTCTTAAACACTTGGCAAGCAGAGCTTGTGTTTTTGGAAATTGCCAAGCAATTTTTACACGCCCGAACCGTACGTTCAGGCGTATTTTTTCGTCTGCTAAAGGATATTTGAAAGGAACCGCTTATTTACAGGCTTGTCCGTATTGTTGTCTGGCAGGCGGCATGTCTGAAGGTGAATGTAAGGTGCGGGATATGAAGAATCAAGACAGACAAAATCGATGGTCATATTTTTACAAACCCACATACATCCTATTCCAAAATTTGCAACCTGTAGTTTTATCAGCGCCGATTGTCTGCATTCAAAGAGTTTTAACTCACAGTAAGGAATACAGTTATGGTAGAATAACAGTGTATGAAATAAACCCCTGCTTGTTGCGTCAAAAATATTTCGGGAGGTATGAACATGCAAAACAATTTTGAATCTCCGATAGGCAGGAAAGCTTTTGATGCCGTGCGGAGCCAGCGGCCACTGGCTGAGAAACTTTTCGCAGCACTGATCGAGTTGTCTTGTGACAGCGAAGGAGGAGTGACTCGAGCACCTTATAGTCCCGAGGAGACAAATGTGCATCAGCGCTTTGGGAAAATCGCGCAAAATCTCGGACTTACGGTAACAAGAGATGCGTTAGCCAACACCTATATGACGCTGCCGGGAAGCGATCCCGCGGCAAAGAAAATATTAATCGGCTCCCACCTTGACTCTGTTAAGCAGGGAGGCAACTTTGATGGTGCGGCAGGAGTCGTTGCAGGCCTTGTGGCTTGCGCCGCGCTCAAAGAGCTTGGCATAAAGCCTCGCTGCGATATTTCCGTAATGGGAGTGCGCGCAGAAGAGAGCGGCTGGTTCGGCGTTTCTTACGTTGGTTCGCGCGGTGCTCTCGGCTTGCTGCCGG
>JAAYIB010000169.1 GCA_012744295.1 Acholeplasmataceae bacterium | reverse complement strand
TTGTTTATGACACTATGGAAAGGGTGAGTTTGGTTTATGTATTATGATGTATTTACTTTCTTGTTTTCTGCTGCGGCAGTAGTTTTGGCCGAGATGGGGGACAAGACGCAGCTTTTGGCCATGGCCTTCGCTGTAAAATACAAAGCGGGTAAAGTAATGCTCGGCGTTTTTCTCGCAACAGTACTCAATCACGCGCTGGCTGTAGCGGTCGGCAATTACCTGACGCGTTTTACGGCTGCCGAGACCTTTATTCAGGCGGCTGCCTCGTTGTCTTTCATCATGTTCGGTTTGTGGACGATAAGGGGAGACGAGCTTGACGGGGAAGAAAACAGCAGCACAAGATATGGGGCGGTGGCGACCGTGGCAATAGCGTTCTTTATTGCGGAGATGGGGGACAAGACTCAACTGGCGACCATAGCTTTGGCGACAAAGTTTCCCGAAAGCCCTCTTTGGCTTTTGCTGGGCACGACGGCAGGCATGCTTGTTGCCGATGCGATAGGTATTGTTGTCGGCGTTTTAATGTGCAGGAAAATACCGGAGAAAACAGTAAAGCTTGTTTCGGCGGGCGTGTTTATCATTTTCGGTTTTATAGGAACGTATCACGTCGGAATTGTGAGGCTGGGTCTTAGCCTGCTGCAGGTCAATGCGGCCTTGCTAATTCTTGCTGCGGCAACATTCAGTGCGGCACATTACCTGTTTGTACGCAGCGCGGAGAAGGACGCAAGGACCTTTGTGCAATGTATTGCAAAGAGATAAAAGCAACCGAAGTAGACTGAAGTTGGTTTTGCTTCAAAATGTACTGAAAAAATCAACAACTTTTGCGATGCGCTTAAATCAATCTGAATTTATGGTATAATTTTTTTATGACAGTATTTTTTAGGAGGAGTGTTTTCATGAACTATAATGAGTACAGAGAACTTATTATGACATCCAAACCCAATGACTGGGTAGCCCAAAGAAGGTTGGGAACATGGGTGCTTAAGGAAAACCTGATGATAAGCATTGCGACTGAAAGAAGCAGTTTGATGGAAATGGACAAAAACGACTTTTTAGCGCCATACCGGGAAGAATGGGCAACAAAATTCGATGACCCTCGCGCCTATATGCAAAGATATTTGCTTAGGTATGGCAATAATGTAATCGACATCATACCGATGGTAGCCCTTGACGGAGCGCGGGCGGTTGTTCCTCTTCCGAGGATGGGAACTATGTTCATCTCGCCCTGGCAGGATAAGGTCGGACAAATAATAAGCTATAGCCAGCGCGAATATGTCGAATACAGAAACAAGTCCGGAATTACGGTGCGATAAAGAGAGCGAAAATAAAAAGGGAGGAAGAGAATGGAAAGGGGTACGTTCTCGTCAGGTCTGGCAGTTTTTTTCGCAACGCTTGGCTCGGCTGTAGGTCTTGGCAATATTTGGAAATTTCCTTATCTGACGGGCCAATATGGAGGCGGCGCTTTTTTGCTGGTTTATTTTCTTTGCATCATTTTTGTCGGTCTGCCGGTCATGCTTAGCGAGTTTTTTATAGGGCGAAGCACACGTAAGGGCGCGGTGGGAGCTTTTGAAAAAATTGCCCCGGATACGTCCTGGAAGAATATCGGAAAAATGGGAGTTGCCGCCTCCTATTTAATAATGTTTTTTTACAGCTGCGTGGCAGGCTGGGTTTACTATTATCTTTTCAAGGCAATACGAGGAGACTTTGTCTCAATAACGATGGAAAGCGCCAGCGTTCAGTTCGGCTCTGTGGTAACAAGCGCAGTTATACCGCTTTTTTGGCAGTGTGTAGTCATGGCGGTTGTTTCCGGAATTCTTATTTTGGGAATCAGAAAAGGAATCGAGAGGGTAACCAAGACCTTGATGCCTTTGCTCTTTGTCCTTATCATCATTTGCGACATTCAGGCTCTTTCACTTCCGGGTGCTATGGATGGAGTGAGGTTCCTGTTCGAGGTTGATTTTGAAAAACTTACGGGCACAGCTATCCTGACTGCTTTAGGTCTGGCCTTTTTCAAGCTTTCTCTGGGAATGGGAACCATGATTACCTATGCCAGCTATTTCACCAAGGAGAACAATCTGCTTGGAACAGGCTTAAAGGTTGCGGCTTCGGACACAATTGTGTCGTTATTGGCAGGTCTTGCCATTTTTCCGACGGTTTTTTCCTTCGGACTTGAGCCCGGTGCAGGACCGGGCTTGCTATTTATGACCATACCCCTGATCTTTTCACAGATGCCTTTCGGCAGCCTGTTGCTGACAGCTTTCTTTTTTCTGACAGCAATAGCTGCAACTACGGCCATGCTTTCACTGGTAGAGGTGCCTGTTGCCTATCTGATGGAAGAGAAAAACATTCCGAGGCGTACGGCGGTGCTGATCAATGGAGTTTTAATCTTTGCCATCGGTATTCTGGCGACATTGTCTGCAGACAAGGCCTCCGTTCTTGGCCATATTACCTTTATGGGAAGGGGCTTCTTTGATTGGTTCGACTACCTTTCATCCAACATTCTGATGCCGCTCGGCGGCTTGCTGATTGTTTTGTTCACGAGTCACGTCGTCAGCCGAAGAAGTTTCGCGCAGGAGCTTACTAATAACGGTACGCTCAAAATTGAATGGTTCCTGCCTTTTTTCTTTTTTGTTACCCGCTATATCACGCCGGCCTTGCTTATAGTTATTTTTCTTAATGCTGTAGGTATTATTAGCTGGTAATTTAAAAGAATTAGAATTGTTGAGAAGCCGCCTGAATTCAGCAGCGGCTCTTTTTTATAGCGTACAAGTTTCTGTAAAATTGCGGGCATAGCCCTTTACTGCAGGAGCGCCTTGCAGTATAATCTGTACAATTAGCTAATTGAAAGGAGCGGTAAAATGCTTATAAAGAGACTGGAAGCTCTTCCTGTGGGAAGTTTCCACTACAAGCTCCTGATTCTGACAGGCTTGGGATGGATGTTTGACGCAATGGACACCGGCCTCATTTCTTTCGTTCTGCCCGTGCTGGCCAAGGAATGGTCCCTTACTACGAGCGAGATGGGGCTAATCGGCAGTGTAGGGTTGATCGGTATGGCAATCGGAGCTGTCATCGCCGGTACAATCGCTGACAAAATAGGGCGCAAGGCAGTTTTTTCGATTACTTTGCTTTTGTACAGTATTGCCACGGGCTTGTGCGCACTTGCCTGGAATCTTGAATCCTTACTCGTCTTCAGGTTTTTCGTCGGCTTTGGACTGGGCGGAGAGCTGCCGGTGGCGGCGACGCTAGTCTCGGAGTATGCGCCTACAAGGGTCAGGGGCAGGTTTATTGTTTTGCTGGAAAGCTTTTGGGGAGTCGGCTGGATTATTGCCGCCTCGATTGCCTACTGGTTCATTCCTTTGTATGGCTGGCAATGGGCCTTTATTATCGGTACTGTTCCAGCTCTTTATGTATTTGTAATCCGCATTGCCATGCCCGAGTCTGTGCGCTATCTAATTGCGAGTGGCAGGCTCGGGGAAGCGGAAGAAATCGTGGAAAAACTGGAACATGACCTTAAGGCCGTTCCGTTTAAGGAAAGTGATACCCAGGAGACTGCTGCCATTAGTGACACCTTTGCGCCAAGCGTCGCGACGCTTTGGTCCGAACGGTTCTTGAAAAGAACGATTATGCTTTGGATTGCCTGGTTTGGTATCGTCTTTACCTATTACGGCATTTTTACCTGGCTTCCCTCTCTTGTTTACAAACAAGGCTTTACGTTTATCAAAACCTTCGAATATGTCTTTATTATGACGCTGGCGCAGCTTCCCGGCTATTTTACGGCGGCCTGGCTTGTGGAAATAATCGGGCGCAAGTACACGCTTTCCCTGTTTCTTTTACTGACCGGTTTTGCCGGCTGGTTTTTTGGACAGGCGGCCACGGTTACGGAGATTGTTTTCTGGGGATGCACAATGTCTTTTTTCAATCTTGGAGCATGGGGCGTTATTTACACCTATACGCCTGAATTATACCCAACCTCAATTCGCGCCTTTGGCAGCGGCTGGGCGGCAGGCGTCGGCCGGATGGGCGGCATGCTGGCACCGGCTGCCGTCGGGTATATTTTGCAGGACGGCACAACGCTCGAAGTGGTTTTTTCAATGTTTGCAGCGGTCCTTGTGTTTGTTTCTGCAGTAATCTTGTTTCTCGGCATCGAAACAAAACAGAAAAACCTGGAGGATATTTGACCTGCGCCAGGCAAAAGGTAGGTAGTAAAAGGGACAACATCTGTATTACAAATACAAAATTCATATAATTACTTGTAAACGGCAGGAAAAAGGTATAAAATTTAGTAAGCGAGCCACAAATCGTTCATCAAGAAGCGTTTTAATCCCCGCATCAAACACGGGGCGTGGAGGAAGTATGGCGCTTTTTCTCCGTAAAAACATGCCAGTCATAGCCGGTTTGTCAGGTGCATCTCTGGCAGTTATCCTTATGTTATTATATCATTATACCCGCGACAAAATACCCGAAGCATGCTTTGTTTTGGGTGCAGTTGTCGTTATGCTTTTTTCCGTTTTAGGGTTCTTGCTCGGAAAGAATTTTGTTCAGCTGCAAAAGGCTGCAATGCTTGATGACCTGACCCAGCTTTGGAATAAGAAGTATTTCAACATAAGGCTTGAAGAAGAACTGGAGAGAATGAAACGAAAGGGTACTCCTCTTTGTCTTGCTTATATTGACATTGACGACTTCAAACGCATTAATGACAAATACGGTCATGTCAAGGGAGACGAAGTGCTGATCAGTGTGGCCAAGCTTTTCAGGCGCAACGCTCGGAATCTTGACATTGTTGCCCGCTGGGGCGGTGATGAATTCATTGTTATTTTTCCTGATACTACTGCAAGATATGGTTTGAAAATAACAGGCAGGCTGCAAAAGGCTGTTGCGGAAAGTCCTGATTGCTATGGAGCAACTGTAAGCGTCGGTTTTGTCGATGTTAATCCGGCGTGGAGCGTTGTTGAGGTTTTACAGGAAGTCGACAGGCTGCTTTGGGAGGCTAAAAAAATCAAGGACGCCGATGTCGCGGTAGCAGAAGAGTAATTTGTTAACAAGTTTTTTCATGGGGTTATAGCTCAGTTGGTCAGAGCGCTTCGCTCACATCGAAGAGGTCCCCGGTTCGAGCCCGTGTAACCCCACCAAAATACAAAAGCCGCCTGCAGTTCATTTCTGCAGACGGCTTTTGACATTGACAAGAAGAATTTGCCAACAAATAACGAATATCCATTGACAAACAAAACAATATATCTTAATATACAGATAAGAAAATATTTAAGAAAAGCAGGTGATTCTATGGCGATGAACTATTCGCTTTATGAAGAAAAAACTGAATTGCTTAAGGTGTTAGCTCATCCCGTGAGGCTTTGCATAGTTAAAAACCTTTTAGAAAAAGGCGCGACCAATGTCTCTAAAATGCAAAACTGTCTAAATGTGCCACAGTCTACAATATCACAACACTTGCAAAAGCTGAGGACGGCAGGAATTGTTGACGGCGTTCGCCGCGGTGTGGAAATAACTTACAGTGTCAAGGACGAAAGAGTAAAGCCCCTGTTAAAGATTCTTTTTTGCTGAAAGCATTGCTGATTTTATGCGAAGACAATGATGGGAGGAATTAATATGAAAAATGAAGGAAGTTGGAGTCCTTATCTCGCCGGAGCTCTCAGCGGAGTTGTCGCCATAGGCTCGATCTGGTTTACTGGCAAATATTTCGGCGCATCGACGACTTTTGTCAGAACAACAGGCATGATTGAACAAATTTTCTCGCCGGAAACAGTTGCGAAAATGCCTTATTTTATTAAGCAGGTGCCCAAGGTGGACTGGCAGTGGATGTTTGTTGTCGGAATTGCAATAGGAGCATTTTTGGCAGCGATTTCTTCAGGAACATTCAAAATACAGGCTTTCCCGGACATGTGGCAGAAACGCTTCGGGCGCGGGACAGCCTTTCGTGCAGGCATTGCCTTTGTCGGAGGCGCGATTGCCATGTTTGGAGCAAGACTTGCGGATGGCTGTCCCAGCGGCCATGGTTTGGCAGGTACTTCGCAGTTGGCTGTAAGCGGTTATATCGCTCTCGCATTCTTTTTCATTGGGGGGCTCATTTCGGCAAATATGCTTTATAAAGGCGGTGGACAAAAATGATGAGCTTAATTTATGGTCTGATTACAGGTATCCTGTTCGGCTTTTTCCTGCAGAAAGGGCAGGTACTGCGTTACGATAAGCAGATTGCGGCCTTGCGGCTTAAAGACATGACGATTGTCAAGTTTATGCTGTCACATGTTATGGTAGCGATGGTTGGCATCTATTTGTTATATGATGTAGGCATAGTCAAGCTTTCTTTAAAACCGACGATTTTAGGTGCTCTCGTAATTGGCGGACTTGTTTTTGGAATCGGCTGGGGACTTTTGGGTTACTGCCCGGGAACAAGTCTCGGTGCCTTGGGTGAAGGCCGCATAGACGCCTTGTGGGGAATTGCCGGCATGCTTGTGGGAGCGGGATTGTTTGCAGAAGCATATCCGTTTATGCAAAAGACCGTTCTCACCTGGGGGGATTTCGGCAAGATCACGATTCCGCAGCTTTTGGGAATAAACCACTGGCTGGTTATCATTCCGATGATTCTTATAGGAATCGGACTGTTCCGCTGGTTTGAGAAAAAAGGCTTGTAAGAATCCTCTTCCGACTGTCTGGTAAAAAGCATCCCGCCCCTAAAGGTTTTTTGAAAAACCTTTAGGGGCGGGTGCTATTTACCAAATCAGTAAGAAAGCAACAGAATACTACAACCACCGGATAGCAAGTCCGGCAGTCCAAAAACTTTGGTATGGCAGTTTCAGTGGCGATCATGTTTAATGAAGAGTATCGGCTCAAACAATTCCAAGAGCCATTTGAGAACTACTCCGGCAATAATACCATAGAAAATTCTCATAGAAATCCCTTCCTTTTTGTGCATTCAGCTTTCAATCAAATTGTAATATCTTTCTTGAAAAATATCAAGAATTTTCAGTATTATACTGCCAAGTTTTGCTTTTTAGAACGCAAAAAGGTATGAAATGCTTTATAATTAAATTGTCGGAAGTTGTCACAAAGATGAAAAGATAGGTGTTGCTCATGAATAAACGTTTGGAAAGCATGGACCTGCTGCGTGGTATATGCCTTGTGCTGATGGTTTTTATAAACTTTTTTGATGAAATTGCCGAGGTAAGCATTCTAACGTCAAAAAAAGGCTTTTACATTGACTTTTTCATTACTTCTATGGTGCCCAATACCTTTATAGCCCTGATGGGGTTTTTCCTGATTATCAGCGGGTCTTTTTGCGTCACAAAACTAATGGCTAAGGGTGCGCAGTTACTAGTGCTCGGGTTTGTTATTAACCTCCTGCGTTATCCTTTGCCTCAGTTCGTTGGCAACAAATTGGGGTTGACTGAGTATGGCGGCTTAGCTAAAAATGCCGTCTATCATTTGCTGATGATTGACATTTATTCCTTTGCAGGCTATGCCCTATTGGCATTAATGCCGTTGACGCTTCTGCCGCTCGCGTCAAAGCTTTACTTCTTCTTAAGCGCGCTGGTGCTAACTTTTGCGGGTTACGGCGAAAAGCTGCTTTCGCTGATGCCGGATTTTTTTGCAGACATCTTCGCTTACATCGTAGTTGGAACTCCTCAGAATGTCTATTTTCCTTTCTTTCCCTGGTTTTCCTATTTGTTATTCGGCATTGCCCTTGCTTTGCTTTACCGGGAACGGGGCCGGGAAGAATTTTTCAGGTTTCTTTTAGTGGGGGGCAGCGTAGTTTTTTTTACAGGCCTGTATGTTTTTGTTTTAAATCAGCCCAAAGATTTTTCGATGTTAAATGATTTTTATAAGCATGACTATTCCGTCGGCCTGCTTTTATTCGGGAATACAATGCTGTTGCTGGCACTAAGTGAAAAAATTTTGCCGCTCTTGCCGCAGGTTGTAAAAAATTGGCTCTCGCTGACAAGCCGGCACATAATAACTCTCTATTTTTCCAGTTGGATGTTTACAGGCTGGTTTGTAACTTTGCGTGGTTCGGTGAATGACTTCAGCATTTCAGATTGCCTTCTTGGTGCCGGCATCATTTATCTGTTGTCTGCAGGAGTTGTGCATATTGCGGCAAAATTTAAAAATGAGCAGGGCTTATTTTAGCCCTGCTCTCGTGCATCGGGTTCGGTATGAATAATTGCCTGCAAATCCGGACTGATTTCAGCGCGCAATCTGACTTCAATTTCGTGAACAAGGTTGTGAGCCTCCCTGATGGTCATTTCCGGTGCGACAATAATGTGCATGTCTACAAACATGCCGCTTCCCGTTCCCCGGCTTCTTATTTCGTGCACGTTTATAACCTGTGGGAAGGTCATCGCCAGGTTTTTGATTAGGTCATGATCGATTGCGGCCCTGTCGACAAGGACTCCTGCCGTAGACAGAATGATGTTCAGGCCCGAGTGTATGATGAAACCGCAAACGACCAAGGACGCCAGAGGGTCGATTATGGGAGGGACTCCGAGCTTTATGCCGATCAAGGTTGCCAACACGCCGAGCGAGACAAAGATATCGCTCTTTGTATGCAGCGAGTCGGCAATCAGGATGAAGCTGTCAAGCCTCTTTCCTTCCCTGTTTTCATAAAGGCAGACGATGACGTTGATTATTAAGGTTGCAACAAGCAGCAACAGAAACTCCGGAGCAAATACAGGCGTTGTCGGAGAAATAATTTTCCCGACCGCTTCAATGGAGATTCTTCCCGCCATGGCGATTAACATTCCGCCGAGAAAGAGACTGGTAATGAACTCGAATTTCTGGTGGCCGTACGGATGTTTTGAGTCAACCGGAGCGGAAGCAACGGCGATGCCGATTAAGCCCACTACGTTCGAAAGCCCGTCAGTCAGTGAATGAAAGCCATCGGCAGTCAGACTTGTGCTGCGGATTGTGTAGCCAAGAAAAATTTTTACGGCGGCCACAAGAAGATTGGCGAAGAGAATCTGCCAGAGTATTTTTTTGACCTGCTGATAGTTGTTGTTGCCCATTTGTGTGCCTCGGTATAAAAGTATTAGACATTGCTTTATTAAATACAATACTGCAATTGGGATGAGAATACAAGTTTTATGCTAAAGGTGGAAGAAAGTTTTCTTTTGATAAAAGTTTCTTTGACCCTTCACAAATAAGTCACAATATTCAGTAAATATGGCCTTGATTTTTTAGGAGCCACTCGGTATAATGAAATCACCTTAAGGAGATATGAAGGCTTTTTAGAAAGAGGTTCTTCGTATCAGGCAGAAACTGCCATTTTGTTTTGACGACAACACCTGGCGGCAGACAGGCTTGTGACGCGGCAAGTCCTAAGTACTTCTGAAGCCCTGCAGGCAAGAAGGAAAAGGTAGACCGCGATTGCCGGAGGAGAAGACGGCTACGGTTCTACGACATCGTTTTGGCAGAGTATCAATAAACGGCAAACAACCGTGAGGAGAGAAACGTCGTAAGATGGTTGCAGGAAACCTTGCCGTAAAAACCAAAAGTGATTTGCTAACCGAGAGATATTTCAGCGGTCATGCCGCTGGAAAACAGGTAAGGGATGCAGTCAATGGCGCAGCTATCGCTAAGGGTGTCGGTGATGTGGTCCACCGCAGGTACCTGATTCGTTCACAGGAACGAAAAGACGGGAAGCGGGAGTCCACATGGACGGGACCATGTCATTAGGGGCGGATCTTAAAACGATCCGCCCTGTTTTTTTAACATGCAAAAAAGGTTTTTTGCTTTCATCGAAGAAGACTACCTATATGGTATTGTTGAATTTGATTCTGGCGACGGAACAGATGGGGGCTGAACAAAATGTCTAAGGCATTTGAAGGTCTGGTTTCGGCTTTGGCGGCTAAAGAACTGCAGGCAGAAGAGTTAAGTTTTCATTGCAGGAAGGAAGAACTCATATTTGAAACAACGGCAACGGTCGAACCTTTGCAGGGAATGATAGGTCAGAATAGGGCGGTTACTGCGCTTTCCTTCGGTTTGAACACAAAAAACTCCGGGTATAACATTTTTGTGTCCGGAATGGTTGGAACCGGACGTATGACATACGCCAGACAGGTTGTCGAGGAGCTGGCACTGAAACAACAAATTCCCTCAGATTGGTGTTATGTAAACAATTTCGAGGATGCCGGCCGACCGGTCGCTGTGAGCCTGCCTGCCGGTACAGGAGCGCTTTTCTGTCAAAAGATCAAGGAACTTATAGAAAATTTACGGAACGACGTGTCAAAGGCTTTCAGCTCCGAAGATTACGAGCGCGAAAGAACCGAAATAATGAAAGCATTTCAAGAAAATCGCAGTCAAATGCTGCAGACCTTCGTGGAGAACTCCGAGGAGTACTCCGTTTTGTCGAAATGGTCGCCAACCGGCTTTATGATGGTGCCTTTGATTGGCGGAAAGCCCGTATCTGAAGAAGAGTTCCAAAAACTTAAGGAAGAGGAAAAGTCAAGAATTAAGGCCAATCTTGAAGCAGTCCACAATCTGGCAATAGAAGTAATTCGCCAGGTACAGAATCTGGAAAAAGGCGTGCGGGAGAAAATTCACGGCCTCGACAGCAGAGTTGCCATGTTTGCCGTCGGCCATCTGATTGACGAAATGCAGGAAGAATACAGGGATAATGCCGAGATAACACGGTATCTGGAAGCGATACGAGAGGACGTGGTCAAAAACATCAATGATTTCAAACGGTCCGCGTCCGGAGAAGAAGAACAATTTGCCGCGCTTTTCAAAAAATCCGCGCAGGAGGTTATGCGGGAAAGGTATTCCGTCAACCTTCTGGTCGACAATCATGCCTGCAAGGGCGCGCCGGTAGTTATTGAGACCAATCCCAATTATTATAATCTGTGTGGAAGAGTTGAATATTCCAGCCGAATGGGAGCCGTAAGCACTGACTTTACAATGATTAAGCCCGGGGCTTTTCATTTGGCCAACGGTGGGTATCTTATTGTCAACGCCTTGGATGTGCTGATGAATCCGGGCGTCTGGGAGTCAATGAAAAGAACCCTGAAAACCAAAAAGCTGACTATAGAAAGTCTCGGCGAGCAGTACGGACTGATTGCGATGGCATCGTTAAAGCCTGAAGCAATTCCGGTGGAATTAAAGGTTATCATGTTGGGAAGTACGGCCATATACCACCTGATGTATCAGTATGATGAGGATTTTCGAAAATTGTTCAAAATTCACGCCGATTTTGACGCCGATGTTGAAAACAATGATGAAAACATACACAAAATGGCGGCCTTCATCAGCGCAAGCGTAAAAAAAGAAAAATTAAAAGACTTTACCAGGGACGCGGTTGGGCGCGTTATAGAACATACTTCCAGATTGAGCGGCAGTCAGAAGAAATTTACGGCTCGCTTCAATCAGGTGGTTGAAATTTTGTGCGAAGCAGACTCCTGGGCGGCGCTCGAAGGGACAAACGTGGTTGACCTCTGCCACGTAGAAAAGGCGATAGAGGAGAAACGTCTGCGTGCAAACAAGTACGAGGACAGGATTCATGAAATGTTCAAAGAGGGCGTGTACCTGATTGACACCCAGGGGCAAGAAGTCGGGCAAATCAACGGACTTGCCGTTATGGGAATCGGGGAATATGCCTTTGGCAAGCCTTCGCGTATAACTGCCAACACCTATCTTGGGCAGGACGGAGTTGTCAACATTGAACGGGAAACAAAAATGAGCGGCGCCACCCATAGCAAGGGCGTGCTGATACTCGGTGGCTATCTCGGTCACAAATACGCGCAGCACAGACCACTATCGCTGACGGCTAGCCTGACCTTCGAACAGCTTTATGAAGGTGTCGACGGCGACAGCGCGTCGAGCGCGGAGCTCTACGCGATTCTCTCCAGTTTGTCCGAGCTGCCTCTTCGGCAGGACATCGCCGTAACCGGCTCAGTCAATCAAAAGGGCGAGATTCAGCCCATTGGCGGAGTAACGGAAAAAATCGAAGGTTTTTACGAGGTATGTAAAATTAAAGGCCTGACGGGAAAACAGGGAGTAATGATACCTTGGCAGAATGTCAGGGATCTGGCCCTTAACGGTGAAATTGTCCGCTCCGTTGCAGCAGGCCTGTTCCATGTTTATCCGATTGTCACGGTTGACGAAGGAATCGCCCTTTTAACCGGTGTAGCGGCAGGCGAAGCCGATGCAGACGGCAATTATCCGGCGGGCACCGTTCACGGCATGGTTGAAGCCAAATTGAAGCGGTACCATGATGCCTGCGTAAAGGAAAAAGAAGCCGGCGGAGTTAGGGAAGGAGACAAGAAGCTGAAAAAACATTAGGAATAGGCGCAAAGGTAACAGGGGCTTAACGCATAGGGCAGACAGCGCTCCGTATTTTGCGAAGACAGCAGGCAGGAAAGACATTCGAACGGTAATCAGAAGAAATGAGAGGGCAAAGGATGGCAACTAAAACAGCTGTGATTTTTAAGTCAAAATATGGCAGCACCAGAAAATATGCGCAATGGATAGCCGCTGACCTGCAGGCAGACCTTTTTGCGGCAGATAAAATCAAGGTCAGGGATCTCGCACCTTATCAAACCATTGTCTACGGAGGTTACCTTTATGCGGGCAGCATAGCAGGTATAAAACTTTTGACAAAAAACATGGGCAAGCTGAGAGGAAAGCGCATAGTTATTTTTGTTGTGGGCGTTGCGAAGGAAAGCAGCGAAAACAAGAAGCACTTTATTTTAAAGAACATCCCAAAGGAGTACTGGAAAAACGTTGTGGTCTTTTATCTGCGTGGAGCCTTCAACTTCAAAAGGCTGGGCTTTATTGACAAGCTTATGATTTACACCTTGCAGAAGAAGCTTGAACATATGGACAGTGAAAAACTTGACGAGGACAGCAGGGAATTTCTTGAGGCCTGCAAGGAACCGAAGGACTGGACGGACTTGTCGGAAATCGGCCCGCTTAGCTCCTATGTCAAAAACAATCAATAAAAAGTGAAAAAATGCATGAAAGAGAACCTTGCCGCGGCCTTGTTTGGCTGCGGCAAGGTTCTCTTTTTCGCATCGGTAGGTTATTCAAGAACGTCGATGATTTTGCCGGGATTAAGGATGAGATTGGGATCCATCGCTTTTTTGATGGCACGCATCACTTCAAGCTCTGCCTTGTCGGTAAACTCCGCCATTAAAGCTTTGCGCTTGTAGCCAATTCCGTGTTCACCGGAAAGCTTGCCTCCAAGCTTGTATACTTCGGTATAGAGCTCTCTTTGGAAGGCGGCAATCTTTTCTTCCCATTGATCGTGGGAAAGCGCTTCGTTCTTTAAAATGTTGAGGTGGATGTTGCCGTCACCGGCATGGCTTGCTATGCGGGTGATTAGATCATATTTTTGGGCTAAAACGAGGATATTGTCAATAATCACGGGCTCGCGGTCTACAGGTACCACTATGTCTTCCTTGCACACAATCAAGCTTTCGGCGCGAACGGCTTCCGCAAAGGCCTTGCGAGCCTGCCAGATTTTGGCGGAGTCTGCAACCAAGACGCTGCTGGCTCCGTTTTCGGTGCAAAGCTCGTCAAGTGTTACCATTTTTTCGTCCAGGTCGTCCTCATTTGTGCCTTCGACCTGAATAATCACATAGTTGCCGTTTTCACTGTCGGGCAGTGTTTCGTGAAGATAACGCTCGACGGATTTGATAGTGATGTTGTCCATAAATTCAACACAGGTAGGGGTAATCCCAGCCTTTATGACTTTGTTGACAATGCCGATGGCACTTTCTATGTCCGGAAAAACGGCAAGCAGGTCAACAAGGTGCTTTGGTTTTGGCAGCAGTTTTACGGTAGCCCTTGTAATTATCCCCAAGGTGCCTTCTGAACCCATTACCAACTGATCCAAACAATAACCGGTAGTCATTTTGTTGAGACGGGCGCCCAAGTGGAGAATTTCTCCCAGCGGGGACACTACCTCGATTTCATAGACCTGGTGACGAGTCGTGCCATATTTTACTGCCTTGTTGCCGCCGGCATTGGTCGCAATATTGCCGCCGATGAAGCAACTGTCGCCGCTGCAGGGGTCGCCGGCATAAAAAAGGTCATAGCTCGTGACCGCCTTTTGCAATTCGTCCGTTCTTAAGCCGGGCTCAACAATGGCATACATCGAGTCGGCATTGATTTCGATAATCTTGTCCATTTTCTCTAAACTGAGCACCATTCCGCCGTAAATTGGAACCGCGCCGCAGGCAAGACCGGTGCCCGCACCGCGGGGTACTATGGGGAAATGTTTTTCGTTGGCAAGTTTCACCAGCTTGGCGACCTGCTCCGTGCTTTCAGGGAAAACAACAACCTCGGGCAGATGGTGGTAGGCCGGATCCGTTACTTCATCGTGGGAATAAGGCTGGAGCAGTTCCGTCTCGGTCAAGACATTTTCCTTGCCCACAATTGAAGTTACAAGAGTCAGGGTTTCGGGTGTTATTTTATCGTACTTCATCCTTTCAACTCCTTTAAGAATGAGAATTGCATACGAGAGGTTGTTTTTAGGGGAGTCGGCTGCTAAACCTCTCATGCACACTTCTTATTATTGGCAATAAGCTAAAATGTGTCAATGCTTTTTAGGTTTATTTTTCTTTAGTGGGCCCTCTGTTCAAATGGTTTGCTTAATGCAGACAAGGCAGAATGATATGAGGCTGATTAATAGACGTGGTTGTTGCAAACACCATGCTGCTTCAGCAAGTATTTGAAATGAGACAAATCTTCCAGAGTTGCCTCGCGAATGGCATCAAGCCGGTAAGACAGTCCGAGCGAGGTCCATTTGCTTTTCCCCATCGCGTGATAGGGCAGCAGCTCCAACTTCAGGGAAGAAGGCAATTGCTTCAGTATTTTTGCCAAGGCTGCAACATCCTCTTCGGCATCATTAAGTCCCGGAATAACTATGCAGCGCAGAACTACGGGGCGCGTTGCCGCCGCCAGCTCAAGGTTGCGGAGAATAAGCTCGTTGCTTTTGCCGGTCAACTGGCGATGCACTCTTTCTCTTGCCGCCTTTAATGAAAAAAGTACCAGGTCAGCATTTTCAAGAGCCTTTTCCATTGCCTCGGTTGCCGCAAAACCGCCCGTATCGAGCGAGGTGGCAATCCTATTCCGTTTGCAGAGCTCAAACAATTCCGCGACAAAATCCGCCTGCAGCAAGGGCTCGCCTCCGCTGATTGTCAGGCCGCCGCCGGACACGTCATAAAAAGATCTGTACTTTTTGATATCGGACAGGATTTCTTCGCTGCAGACCGCGTCGCCGTTAGCCACCCAGGTGTCCGGATTGTGGCAGAAGCAGCAGCCAAGCTTGCAGCCGGAGAGAAAAAGGACGTATCTGATGCCGGGTCCGTCTACAGTGCCGAAGGTGTTGACAGAGTGGAAGTATGCCTTCATGTTTTCACATCGCCTCGTAAAAAGTTCGGCTCAAAACTTCCTTCTGCTGCTCGGCGCTGAGCTTCACGAAATTGACGGCGTAGCCGGAAACCCTTATGGTAAGCTGCGGGTAAAGCTCGGGGTGCGCCATGGCGTCAAGCAGGAGCTCACGCTTAAAAACATTAACGTTGATGTGATGGCCCTTCATCAGCATATAGCTGTCCAAAACCGCAACAAGGTTTCGGCATCTGTCTGTGCCGGTTTTGCCCAGAGCGCCGGGAACCATCGAGAAAGTGTAAGATATGCCGTCCCGGCAGTCGTCATAAGCGATGTGTGCCACCGAGGCCATAGCCGCAAGCGCTCCTTTGCTGTCCCGGCCGTGCATTGGGTTTGCTCCCGGAGCGAAAGCTGCGCCGGCCTTCCGACCGTCGGGTGTGGAGCCTGTTTTTTTGCCGTACATGACGTTGGATGTAATGGTGAGGACGGACAAGGTATGTATGGCATTACGGTAGGCTGCATGCTTGCGCAGTTTTTCAATGAATTCGTGCGTCAGCTCGCTGACAAGGCTGTCAACCCTTTCATCGTTGTTGCCGAAGCAGGGGAAACCACCCTCGGTATCAAAGGCAACGGCTATGCCGGACGCGTCCCTGATCGGTCTGACCCTGGCGTAGCGGATGGCGCTGAGGGAGTCAGCCGCAACAGACAGACCTGCCACGCCAAAAGCCATCAGACGTTCAATCTCGCTGTCATGAAGCGCAAGCTGCGCGGACTCGTAGGCGTAGGTATCATGCATACGGTGAATTATGTTTACCGTGTTTACATAAAGCTCGGCAAGCCAGTCCAGAACAAGGCTGTAGTTGCTTCGTACTTCTTCATAATTAAGCACATCGCCGGCCGGAAGGGGCAGAAGGGGTGCCGTCTGGAGACCGGTAAGTTCATCCTTGCCGCCGTTAATGGCCATAAGGAGGGCCTTGGCCAAATTGACGCGTGCGCCAAAAAACTGCATTTGCCGGCCGAGAGTCATTGCGGAAACGCAGCAGGCTATACCATAATCGTCACCGTATACCGGGCGCATAATTTCGTCGTTTTCATATTGCACCGAACTCGTAGCAATGGAGACATCTGCGCAGAAATGCTTAAAGCCGGAAGGAAGGCGGTCCGACCAGAGGACGGTCAGGTTTGGTTCAGGGGAAGGTCCGAGGTTCGAAAGCGTGTGCAGCATCCTGAAGGAATTTTTTGTTACCAGAGTGCGGCCATCTTCGCCCATACCGCCGATTGCTTCGGTAACCCAGAGCGGGTCACCGGCAAAGAGTTCGTTATATTCGGGTGTTCGCAAATGTCTTGCCAGTCTCAGCTTGATGACAAGCTGATCCACAATTTCCTGCGCGGTGGTTTCAGTAAGGATACCGGAGGCGAGATCACGTTCTATATAAATGTCAAGAAAGGTTGAAACGCGCCCCAGGGACATTGCGGCACCATTCTGTTCCTTGATTGCCGCCAGATAGGCGAAGTAGAGCCATTGGGCGGCTTCTTTTGCCGTTGCGGCCGGCTTGGAAATATCAAAGCCGTAACCTGAAGCCATTTCTTTCATTTGCCGCAAGGAGGAAATCTGCCAGGATATTTCTTCGCGCAGGCGGATGATGTTTTCGATTTGCGGTTCACCGCCAAGTCTTTTGAGGTCTTCTTCCTTAGCTTCCGCCAAACGGTCTATGCCGTAAAGCGCCACGCGTCTGTAGTCGCCGATAATCCGCCCACGGCCGTAAGCGTCAGGCAAACCGGTAATTATGCCGACTTTGCGGGCGAGCAGCATTTCCTCGGTATACAAATTAAAAACGGCACTGTTATGGGTAATGCGATGGTTGTTGTAGATTTCGCTGATGGAGTCATTCAGTTTGTAACCGTAGGCGGCACAGGCTTGCTCGGCCATGCGGACGCCGCTGTTGACGATAGCGCTTCTTTTCAGCGGGTTGTCCGTTTGCAGGCCGACGATTACCTCCTTGTCGCGGTCAATGTAGCCGGGCCTGTGCGAAGTTATTGAAGAAACCCGATCACAGTCAACCTCGAGCACTCCTTTTGCCTTGGTCTCTTCGGCAAGGAGCGCAAGGCACTCCTGCCAGAGTCCGACCGTCTTGTCCGTCGGGCCAGCTAAAAAATGCGCTTCACCCTCATATGGGGAATAGTTGGCTTGAATGAAATTTTTTACATCAATTTTTTCCTGCCATGAGTCCTGTTTGAAACCTTTCCAGTAATGCATTATCCGCACCCCTTTTCCAAGTTTCAGCACGCTTTCCGGCAATAAAAAAACCGCCCGGGCAGCATACTGTTGCCCAGGCGGTCGGCTTAAACTACAATATGGTCCACGTGGTTATTCCACTGATCCGCCAGTCCCATACTGTGAAAAACTATTTATCTGCAATCATTATAGTATAAGGTTGCGGGCTCAGTCAAACATTTATTGACTTTCAAGAGAAACTTTTAAAATAAATGTTGACAACATTACTCGGAATTGGTAGTATGAATTAAAACATAGCAAAGTTATAGGAATTGGAGCTGATCCTCATTATGAAAGAAGTTTATTTTGATAACGCGGCAACGACGAAAATCCTGCCGACAATTGCTGACGAGATGTACAAGGCTCTCTTGGATTGTTACGGCAACCCCTCCGGAATATATAAACTGGGCCAACAAGCCAAAAAAATCATAGATGGGGCTAGAACAGAAGTTGCTCTTTTGCTCAATGCCTCGCCCGAAGAAATTGTTTTTACGGGAGGCGGCAGCGAAGGCGACACCATGGTTCTGATTGGCGCGGCCCGCGCTCAAGCTAAGAAGGGAAGGCACATCATAACCACCGCCGTGGAGCATCACGCTGTTCTTCATGCCTGTGAGGCGCTGGAGAAAGAGGGCTTTCGCGTAACCTATCTTCCGGTTGATGAATTCGGCATGGTCGGCGCGCAAGCGGTGGAAGCTGCAATCGCGGAAGATACGATTCTTATAAGCGTGATGTATGCCAACAACGAAATCGGCACGATTATGCCTGTCAAGGAAATAGGTGAAATTGCAAGGAAGCACGGTGTATTGTTTCACACTGACGCCGTGCAGGCAGTCGGGCACGTACCGATTGATGTCAAAGAGGAAAACATTGACCTCCTGACTTTGACGGCTCATAAATTTCATGGGCCTAAAGGTACCGGAGCCGTTTATATCAGAAAGGGAATAAGGCTGGCCAACCTCATTTACGGAGGAGGACAGGAAAAAGGACGCAGGGCAGGTACTGAAAATACCACCGGAATACTCGGCCTGGGTCTTGCGAGCGCACACGCCAGACAGCATATGCAGGAAAACTCCGAACGCATAAGGAAGCTTCGTGACAAACTTATTTCCGGCATTGAAGAAAAAATAAGCGAAGTCAGACTGAACGGACATCGCGAGCAACGACTTCCCAACAATGCGAACTTCAGCATTGACTACATTGAGGGCGAAGGTCTGCTGCTCTTGCTTGATATGGCCGGCATTGCCGCATCGAGCGGCTCGGCCTGTACTTCCGGTTCGCTTGATCCTTCACACGTTCTCCTGGCAATAGGCTTGCCGCATGAGACGGCTCATGGCTCTCTGCGTTTAACCTTGTCGGAGTTCACGACGGAAGACGATATCGACTATCTGCTGGAGAAACTGCCGCCGATTGTGGCAAGGCTCCGCTCGATGTCTCCCTTGTACAGTGAAAAATACAATTAGTCAAAGGAAGGTTGTGTGTTATGTATAGCGCAAAAGTGATGGAACATTTTTCCAATCCGAGGAACGTTGGCGTCATGGAGAATTTTTCAGGGGTGGGAACGGTCGGTAATCCCGTCTGTGGAGATATAATGAAAATATTCATCAAGGTCGAGGAAAATAAAATAAGCGATATCAAGTTCCAGACCTTCGGCTGCGGCGCAGCAATTGCAACCAGCAGCATGGTCACGGAGCTGGCAAAGGGAAAAACCATAGAAGAAGCTTTGAAGCTTACCAACTTAGCCGTTGCGGAAGCTCTTGACGGCCTGCCGCCGGTCAAGATGCACTGCTCAAATCTTGCCGCCGACGCACTGAAGGCTGCAATTGTTGACTACTTGCTGAAAAACGGCTTGCCAACAGACGGCATAGAGCTCGACAAGCAATGCTGCCACCATGGCTGCTGCGGTGGCTGATTGCTTTTATGAAGAATATGAAAAAATCGGCTGCTTGATAGACAGGCGTCGACTCTCGTGATATATTTAGGTCAATCGCAACAGGCGTCGAACCGAAGATCAGGAGGCGGCACATGGATATTCTGACTTTACAGGAAAAGCTCGATAAAAAAAGAAGAATGGCGTTGGGATTTTTCCCAACGCCATTTTACAAATTGGAGAATCTTTCAAAAGAGCTTGGCATAAACCTTTTCATAAAAAGAGATGATTTTACCGGGCAAAATCTGTTTGGCGGCAACAAGGTAAGAAAGCTTGAATTTTTATTGGGACAGGCGGTAGAGGCCGGAGCCGAATATGTTTTCACCTATGGAGCAACGCAGTCCAACCACGCCATGCAACCGGCCGCGGCCTCGCGAAAGCTTGGGTTGAAGCCCGTGCTTTATTTATTGGCTCTTGTTGAGCCTGACGCAAACTGTTGGAAAGGCAACCTCCTTTTGGACAGGATTTTCGGAGCAGAAATACATCTTGTTAAGGCCTTGCCTGACGAATCGCTTTTTGAAAGCACGGAACGCTACATGGAACTTGCGCGGCGTCGTATGAAAGAGCTGGAGGATGAGGGACACAAATGCTGGAGCATACCCTTGGGCGGTGCCGACCACATAGGAACAGCCGGCTTTATCGCCGGCTATACAGAGCTTAGCCTTCAGCTTGCCTGCGAGCAACTGAAGCTTGATTATATTTTTCATGCGAACGGTTCGGGCGGTACTATGGCCGGCCTTGTCGCAGGTCGACAACTGCTTGGGGAAGAAACCCAAATTGTTTCCGTAGACGCGGCAAAACACTCGGAGGGCTTTTCCCGGGAAGCCGCCAGACTGGGAAACAGCGCGCTAAAATGGCTCGGTTTCGAACCAATCCTGACAGAGAAGGATTTCTTTCGGGACGAAGACCATTTTGCGCCGGGCTATGAACTTCCGAGTCAAAAGGCGACGGAAGCAATCAAGCTGATGGCGGCAAGAGAAGGGCTTCTGGTTGATCCTGTTTACAGCGGCAAGGCTCTCGCCTGCCTGCTGGATTATGTCAAAGACGGCAGAATCACCAAAGGCGGCAATGTAGGCTTCTGGCACACGGGTGGTGCCACGGCGCTTTTTGCGGAAAAGGAAATACTGGGAAGTTTGATATGAAAAAACCGGTACAGCATAATTGCCGTACCGGTCAATTTTTTAATTGAAACTTATCGACAATCATAAAAAGCCAAATGGTACGCCTGAGTGGAATCGTACCACCGCACGCGGCTCCGGAGGCCACTGCTCTATCCACTGAGCTACAGGCGTATGCAGGTCTGCTGCGGGAGTAATTATAGCATAATACGATTCTTTAGGCAATTTTTTCTTACTAAAGTCCAAAAAAGTGCATAATACTGATATAATTGCAAAATCTATGTAAACATTGAGTATATCTGCTATAATTAGAGTACGGAGACGAAGAGAGATGGAGGGAGTTCTTATGAATACCTTGTTAAAACATCACTATGAACTCATAGGCAAAAAAGTTGTGGAAGCACTTAATAAAAACAGGTTTAAGGCCGAGTATGCAGATTCCAAGGCCGAAGCGGTCGAAGCAATCCTTAGGCTGATCAAAGCTCAGGACACCATCGGCATGGGAGGCTCCATGACGCTGCACGAGCTTAATGTCTGCAAATTGCTTGGAGATATGGGCAACAAGGTTTTTGACCATCAGGGACTGCCGCCCGCCGAAGCTTACCTTGTAAGACGTCAGCAGCTTACGGCCGATGTTTTTTTGGCAAGTTCGAACGCGGTTACTCTTGACGGCAAGATTGTCAATGTCGACGGCGTAGGCAATAGGGTTGCCGCTTTGACATTTGGCCCGAAGAGAGTCATTGTCGTGATGGGAGCGAACAAAATTGTGAAGGATGAGAACGACGCGCGCAGAAGAATTGAAATTACTGCGGCTCCGATGAACGCTGACAGACTGAAGCGGAAAACGCCCTGCGTATTAAGCGGGGTCTGTTCCGACTGCAACAGCCCGGAAAGAATCTGTTCGCTGACGAGCATTATGCACAGGGCTCCCTCAACTTCGGATTTTCATGTTATAATAGTCGGCGAGGCTTTAGGTTATTAAGGACGGTGTGAAGTTGTTGAAAATTGCCTTTATTGACGGAATGGGCGGCGGACTGGCCGCACAGGTCATTGCCCAGCTTCCTCGGAAGCTTATGGAACAAGCGGAAATAATTGCGTTGGGTACAAACTCCCTGGCGACTGCGGCAATGTTAAAGGCCGGATTAAAAAAAGGCGCCACAGGCGAGAACGCCATTTGTTTTTCCGTTGCCGACGCAGATATAATTGTCGGTCCGATCGGCATCATCATTCCCAATACGATGATGGGCGAAATCAGCCCGAAAATTGCCGAAGCAGTGTCCTCGGCCAAGGGCAAGAAAATCCTGATACCCGTTAGTCAGAGTCATGTGGAAATTGTGGGAATCACAAATGGCTCAATGGCTGCATTGATAAAAAAAGCTATCGAACGCATAGGAGAACTGTGCGAAGACAAGCTATAAACAATACACATGATTTTCAACTAAACGGAGGGGAAACTTTAATGGCAAGAACAGTTGGAACAATCGTCAGGGGCATTCGTACGCCCATGATCAAGGAAGGCGACAACATTGTCGACATTACAGTGGACGCGGTTCTCGCGGCTGCGTCTAACGAGAACTTTGAGCTCAGGGACAGGGACGTTGTCGGCATCAAGGAATCAATAGTGGCAAGGGCCCAAGGCAATTACGCTCACTTATCACAAATAGGCGCGGATATCAAAAGGAAATTCGACGGAGACATTGCCCTTGTTTTTCCGATTTTCAGCCGTAACAGGTTTTCGCTTCTGCTGAAAGGCATTGCCGAAAGCAACAAAAAAATCCACATGATACTGAATTACCCTTCCGATGAACTGGGCAATCATATTATGGATGTCAGAAAGATGGACGAGCTTGGCCTTAATCCCTACAAGGATATTTTCAATGAAAAGAAATACAGGGAAATGTTCGGAGAAAAGGTTTGCCACCGTTTCACAGGCATCGACTATATTGATTTTTATCGTGACCTCGTCGGGGATAAGATAGAGTTCATTTTTTCCAATGATCCCCGCGAAGCGCTCAACCATGCCCAGGAAGTTCTAGTGGCAGGAATACATGAAAGAAATCGAGTCAAAAATACATTGATCAAGGCCGGCGCCAAAAAAGTGTACACGCTTGATGAAATACTGGCCGAACCTATTGACGGCAGCGGTTACAACAGCGAGTTCGGAGTGTTGGGTTCCAATTCCGCCGGCAAGGACACCGTAAAACTTTTCCCGCGTGATTGCCAGGAGGTAGTAACCGCAGTACAGCAGAAGCTTAAAGCAGTAACAGGCAAGCATGTCGAAGTCATGGTTTACGGCGACGGTGGCTTTAAGGATCCGGTCGGTAAAATCTGGGAACTGGCCGATCCTGTCGTTTCACCCGGATTTACAGAAGGGCTTATGGGAGTTCCGAACGAAATTAAGATCAAGTACATAGTTGACAACGAGTTTGCCCATATGAGCAAGGAAGAGGCGGCGGAAGCCGTCAGGGAAAAAATTAACTGCAAGGCACAGGACCTCGTCGGCAACGATGCTTCTCTTGGCACAACTCCACGCCAGATCACGGACCTTTTGGGCAGTCTTTTTGACCTTACGACCGGCAGCGGCGACAAAGGAACACCGGTTGTTTTGGCACAAGGCTATTTTGATAATTACGCATGCGAATAAGGATGAAAAGGCGGCCTGCATAACGACCGCCTTTTTTGTTGCCTTAACGGTTGAGGATAAAGGGTTAAAGTGCTATACTGTTGTGGTAACAAATTGAAGGAAGGCAGGAAGTGCAAAGTGATAGAGATTCGAGACCGCGTTCGTTTTGTAGAAACCGATATGATGGGTGTGGTGCATCACGCAAACTATCTGCGGTGGTTCGAGATGGGACGCGTAGCTTATTTAAGGGCGGCAGGAGTGGAACTTTTAAATTTGATGAATGACGGATATCTTTTCCCCATAACGGAGGTTAGCTGTAATTATAAGAATTCGGCACGTTTTGACGAAGAATTTGTCATCAGGACGACCATGCTTGAATTTTCCAAGGTTAAAATGACTTTTGGCTACCGGATAGTCAGGACAAAGGACGAAATGCTGCTTGCAACGGGCAAAACGACCAATGCTTTTACAAATTTGGAAGGGCGTCCGACAAGGCTGCCAATCAGCTACTATGACAAAATTGCCTGTTTATACGGGCAGGAAGAGAAAGGCAGGAAAGAATAAACATGTTGCTTTACATAGTGGGAGGCATTATTGCCTTCATAGCAGTGCTTTCTCTCATCGTTTGTGTTTATGCCTTTTTTAAAGGAACGGATGATTCGGTGGTTCTGCTTGAGAAAAGAACGCCGCTAAAATTGGAAAGTCTTTCGGAAACGGAGGCCGTCTTTTCCACAGAGTTTCCCCTCGTCAACAGGGGTAATGAAGACGCGGCAATCCTTGATATCTTCCCACGCCCTTACCTGCCCCAGGAGCAATTCGACAGCGCGATAGTTTACGGACATATCGAAAGCATAGACCGACGCCGTAAAGACAATTACTTTGAGGCAGTCATGTTAAAAAGCAGGCAGGAAATTATGCTAATTATGACTTTGCGCTTCGTTGCCAATAAAGGTTTAACCATCAGGGAAGCGATGGAAGGCATGGTCGACATGGATGTTGCCGTATATTTAAACGGCTCTGCGCGCAAGGATGTTTACGTCCGCAAGGAATTTGCGGCTTTCAGGGCAGAGGAGTTCAGGATTCTGACGGGAGGCGGCGCCGATGTTGGAAAGATATGAAATAGTTCCGGTTCCGACGAGAATTTTGACCGTTCACGATAATATCGTCGAAGCCATTAAAGAATTCGGCAAGGATAAGATTGGCCCGAATGACGTTGTCTGTGTTGCCGAAAGCGTGGTCGCTATAACGCAGGGCAGGGCAAAGCGACCGGAAGAATTGACGCCGTGTTTTTTGTCAAAGGTTCTGTCGCAGCTATTTCCATCACAGGGAAGCATTGCCGGCTGGCGAAGCATGCAGGCGTTGATTCAGGTCGAAGGAAAGGCAAGAATCCTTTTTGCGGTTTTTTTCGGAATACTTACCAAATGCGTAGGCATCAGCGGCGTATTTTATCGTCTGGGCGGCGAGCAGGCGAAACTTATAGACGACGTCACAGGAACGATGCCGCCGTATGACAAACACATTGTCTATGGACCTGATAAGCCTGCAGAGGTCGCTGCAGCCATTGCCAGAGAGACGGGAGCCTATGGCGCCGCGGTTGCGGACGTCAACGACCTTAAACGTTCTTTTGTGCTGGGAGTTTCCCCGGGAGTTAATGGCGAAGAAGTTGCAGAAATACTGATAAACAATCCTTTCGGCAATGCCAGCCAGAAAACTCCGATAGTTATCATAAAAAATTACAGGAAAGCATAGAATTCTAACAGTTAAAACCATGCCGCCGCTCTTGTTAAAAGCCTGAATCAAGGCTTTATTGCAAGAGGG
>JAAYIB010000168.1 GCA_012744295.1 Acholeplasmataceae bacterium | reverse complement strand
TAAAAAGCATGAAAAATTGAAGACGGTTCTTCCTTATGATACAGACGGCGTCGTAATCAAGGTGGATGAGGTCTGGCAGCAGGAGCTTCTGGGGTCAACGGGCAAGGACCCGCGCTGGGCTGTGGCTTTTAAGTTCCCACCCGAACAGGCTGAAACCATATTGGAAGACATAATTCTGCAGGTCGGGCGCACCGGGGTGCTTACGCCGACTGCGATACTGAAACCGGTAAGGCTTTCCGGCAGTACTGTCAGCCGTGCAACTTTGCACAACGAAGACTTCATCAGAGAAAAAGACATAAGAATTGGCGACCGGGTAGTAATCAACAAGGCCGGCGAAATAATACCCGAAGTATTACGGGTTGTTTTTGAAAAAAGAAGAGGCAGCGAAAAAGAGTTTAAAATGCCGCTGTCCTGCCCTGAGTGCGACTGGCCGGTTGTCAGAAAAGCCGGTGAGGCCGCAAGCCGCTGCACGAACCCGCACTGCCCGGCATTGGGAAGGGAAGGCCTGATTCATTTTGTGTCACGTGACGCCATGAACATAGACGGATGCGGCCCCGCGGTCATTAATCAGCTGATTGCGGCGGAACTCGTAAAGGATCCGGCCGACCTGTATCTTCTTAGGAAGGAACAACTGACGGAATTGGAGCGGATGGGTGAGAAATCCGCGGAAAATCTCCTTTCTGCAATCGCAGAGAGCAAAAACCAGGATTTTGACAAGCTGCTTTTTGCGCTCGGCATCAGGCACGTAGGGGCGAAGGTCGCAAGAATCCTGGCAATTGAGTTTAAAAGTATTGACAGCCTTCGCCGGGCAAGCACCGAAGAACTCGGCTCAATCAAGGACATAGGCCCGAAAATTGCCGAAAGCGTAGTGAGTTACCTGTCTTTGCCTGCAAATCAGGATTTGCTCGAAAGATTAGGCAAGCTGGGGCTGAACCTTACGCTGCAGAAAGCGCAGGCAGCGGATGCCGCAAGTCGGCTTTACGGCAAAACCATTGTCTTTACCGGTACCATGCCCAACCTGGACAGGGCCAGCGCGCAGGCGATGGCACAGGAGGCGGGCGCCAAGGTTTCCGGCTCTGTGAGCAAGCGCACCGATTATGTCGTTGCAGGTGCGGAGGCGGGAAGCAAGCTTAAAAAGGCTGAAGAACTCGGGGTGGCCGTGCTTGACGAGTCGGAATTTCTCAGCCTTTTGCGACAATGATAAACAGAGCCATCTCGTCAGCGGGATGGTTTTTGTGTTATAATTTATGAGTTAGGATTTTCTCCTTTTCTCCGCAGTGGAGAAAGACCATAAAATGCTTATTAGGATGGTGAAGAAATGAAAGTAACTACGAAGGATGTTGAGTATATTGCGCAGCTTTCCCGGCTTACGATTCCGGAGGGCGAAATGGAGAAGTTTACCGAGCAGTTTAATCAAATCCTCAATTATGCCGATATTCTGAACAAGCTTGACACAACGGGCATTGAGCCGACGGCAAACGTTCTGCCGCTCAGCAATGTTTTGCGCGAGGACGTTGCCATTGAAGGAGTCAGTCAGGAAGTAGCCCTGGCCAATGCGCCCGAGGCATTCGAAGGCGGCTTCAAGGTACCGAGAGTAATCGAATAAGGGGGAAAGACCGTGGAATTATATAAATGCACCGCTCACGAACTTCATGAAAAACTCTTAAAGAAGGAAATCAGTTCCGTTGAGCTGACAAATAGCGTCTGCGAACGTATCGAAGCAGTAGAGAAAGATGTTAATGCTTATGTTACGGTCGAATGTGAACAGGCAAGAGCACAAGCCGCCAAGGTGGACAAAATGATTGCGGACGGTGAAAAACCTGCTCCGCTTGCGGGTATCCCCGGCGCAATCAAGGATAATATCTCGATTACCGGAATGCGTACAACCTGTTCTTCGAGAATGCTTGAAACCTTCAATCCTATTTATGACGCACACGTCATCAAAAAATTGCGCGGAGAAGAGACAATCTTCATAGGCAAAACCCACCTGGACGAATTTGCGATGGGAGCCTCGACCGAAACTTCCTTCTTCGGTCCCTCCCGCAACCCCTGGAATCTTGACCTGGTGCCGGGAGGCTCTTCAGGCGGTTCTGCCGCTGCCATAGCGGCGGGCGAGGCAATCTGGTCGCTCGGTTCCGATACCGGCGGCTCCATTCGCCAGCCGGCTTCCTTTACCGGCTGCGTCGGCATGAAACCGACTTATGGCCGTGTTTCGCGTTACGGCTGCGTCGCCTTTGCTTCTTCTCTCGACCAGATCGGCCCTATTACGAGGGACGTGAAGGATGCGGCAATCGTTCTGAATACAATAGCCGGTGTCGATGCCAACGACTCGACTTCCCTGCCGGTAGAAGTACCTGACTTCACCAAGGCCTTACGACAGGATGTTAAGGGCATGAAAATCGGTTTGCCCAAAGAATACTACGGAGCGGGCCTTGACCCCAAGGTTGACGCCGTTTTACGCAAGGCGGTTGCCGATTATGAGGCCATGGGAGCTGAAATAGTCGAGGTGTCGCTGCCGCATACCGAATACGCGGTTATCACCTATTACATCATTGCTCCTGCCGAAGCTTCGGCCAATCTGGCAAGATTTGACGGGGTTCGTTACGGCTACCGCAACCTGAAGGCGGGTTCTGCTCCCGAAATGATGACGGCGAGCCGTACGGAGGGTTTCGGCGCTGAAGTCAAAAAGAGAATAATGCTCGGCACTTATGTTTTGAGTTCCGGTTATTATGATGCCTATTACAAAAAGGCGATGCAGGTCCGCACACTGATCCGCCGTGATTTTGAAGAAGCCTTCACGAAATGTGACTTGCTGCTTGCTCCGACTTCGCCGGTAGTTGCCTATCCCCTTGACGGCAAGATGGATCCGCTTGCGGTTTATTTGCTTGATGTCTGCACGATTCCCGTCAACCTGGCCGGCTTGCCCGGCATCTCCGTGCCGGCAGGCTTTGCAGACGGACTGCCAGTAGGCATGCAGCTGATTGGCAGGCATCTGGACGAGGAAACCATACTGCGTGCCGCTTATACCTTCGAGCAGGCACATGATTATCACAAAGTTATGGCACCGCTGGGGGGTAAATAATTATGAAATACACAACGGTAATTGGACTGGAAGTCCATTCTGAACTAAAAACCAAGTCAAAGGCGTTCTGCAGCTGTTCGACCGAGTTTGGAGGCGCGCCAAACACCCATGTCTGTCCGGTCTGTCTCGGCATGCCCGGAGCTCTGCCGGTGCTCAACAGGCAGGTTGTGGAATTTGCTATCCGTACGGGTCTCGCTCTTGACTGCGAGATTAAAAAATTCAATAAGTTTGACCGCAAGAATTATTTCTATCCCGATCTTTCCAAAAACTACCAGATATCGCAATTTGACAAGCCTATCTGCGAACAAGGACACATCGACATAGAAGTGGACGGAAACACGAAACGTATTGGCATTACGCGCATACACATGGAAGAGGACGCGGGCAAGCTTGTGCATTCCGGCGCTACGATCAAGTCTTCAGATTCTTCGGCTGTTGACTATAACCGGGCCGGGGTGCCGCTTATCGAGATTGTTTCCGAACCGGACATGCGTTCTTCCGCCGAGGCGCGGGCCTACCTGGCAAAATTAAAGGCAATATTGGAATATACCGATGTCAGCGATTGCAAGATGCAGGAAGGAAGCCTTCGCTGTGACGCCAACATTTCCGTGATGCCGGAAGGCTCGTCAGAGTTCGGTACGAGAGCGGAAATCAAGAACCTGAATTCTTTCCGTGCACTTGAAAGGGCGATTGAATACGAAGTTCAGCGTCAAATCGAACTTATCGAAGACGGCGGCACCGTTGTGCAGGAAACGAGGACCTGGGATGACGCGAAAGGCATGACGCTGTCGATGCGTTCCAAGGAAGAAGCCCATGACTATCGCTACTTCCCGGAACCGGACCTTGTACCGGTAGAGATTGACGATGCCTGGATTGCAAGAGTCAAAAGTGAGCTTCCCGAATTACCGGCGGCGCGTAAGGCACGCTTGATGAAAGAAAAGGGTCTTGTGGATTACGATGCGGAAAACATCGTTGCCGTCAAGGCGATGGCCGAATACTTTGATGAAGCGGCTAAACATACTGATGATGCTAAAGGTATTGCCAACTGGATGCTCGGTGACGTATCGGCTTATCTGAACAGCGAGAATGTCACTATTGAGGATTTTCCGATAGCTCCGGCAAACCTCGGAGAAATGGTCAATCTGATCAACAAAGGCGTGCTTTCGAGCAAATTGGCCAAAAAGGTTTTTGCCGAAATGCTGAAGACAAATAAAGAGCCAAAGGTTTTGGTCAAGGAGCTCGGACTCGAACAAATCAGCGACGAGGGCGCCATTGTCAAGATAGTGGAAGAGACGCTTGCCGAAAACCCGCAGTCAGTTGCCGACTATAAAGCGGGTAAGGACAGGGCTCTGGGCTTCCTGGTCGGACAGATCATGAAGAAGTCGCGAGGCAAGGCAAACCCGGAAATGGTTAATAATTTGCTCAAGGAAAAAATGCGATAAGACTCAAAAATATTGAAAGGAGCTTTAATGAAATAGCCCTGTAGAAAAGCTCACCAACAGTCTTCCTGCTCCGCCATCGACACACGATTAGCAGTTCTTTGGAAAGAACTGAGCGCGAAGTTAAATAGTTATGAGGATAAGGTCACCGGCAGGCATAAATTGGCTTGCACTATTAACCATCTCAAGATAATCTCATTATTGCCAAGACACTACTGCTCTATCAGGCTTTTTGGAAGATGTTTGTAATCAATTGTCGTGCTTTTCCGGTTGATGACATAATTACGCTCAAGAGATCTTGGAAGTGGATTTTCGTCATACCCACGGATTAACGAATAAACCCTGCACTTAACGGCGCAGGGATTTTTCGTTTATTATATTAATTATGCTATAATTATAATATGAAGCAAGAGAAAGATAACTTTAAAAATCTGCTTTAAAAAATTGTGAAAGGAGAGTGAATACAATTAATTTTAGGACTTTTAGACATAAATACCTTAGCCCTTGGCGGTTACGAGATTTATTTTGGACAGCAATATGTACTGCTAAGGCAAAAAGTGTTGGACGTAATTGCGTTGTGACACATTTTTGTAAATTTACAAAAAATACAGTTATCGGCAATAACTGCCACTTTAACGGTACAAATATTTATGGCAAGGGAACTGTAAGCATCGGGGACAATTTCCATTCAGGTCAGATGATACGTATGCAAACCAGCTACCACAATTATGACAAAGGCAAACAAATACCTTACGATGATACATGGATTACACGAGATATTATTATTGGAGATAATGTATGGATCGGTGAACGGGTTACAATTCTGGCCGGCGTACATATAGGAGAAGGTGCCGTTATTCAAGCAGCAAGCTGTGTTACTGAAGATATTCCGCCATATGCAATTGCAGGCGGACATCCCTGCAAAGTATTCAAATTTCGCGACATTGAGCATTATAAAAGGTTGAAAAGTGAAGGGAAATTTCACTAATCATACTTTCAGACTAACGGTAACATCTGCTCTGTAAAGGACGGTGGCTATCGTTTATATATAATTTTTTGCAAGATGAGCGTCCGGGAGGCGACAATATGAAAAAAGACTTTGTTTTTGAAGGCAGCGGCTTTGGCTATTTATGGCTTTTGATATGGACGACGATTGTATCCGTGATTACCTTCGGGCTTTATTTTCCGTGGGCCTATTCGGCGCAGCAAAGATGGATTTGCAGCAACACCTATGTGGAAGGAAGACAGCTGAAATTCACGGGAACGGGCTTCGGCTTTTTCTTCCAGTGGCTGGTCATCATGGTTCTGGTGACAATAACCTTTGGTTTGTACACGCCTTGGGGCTATAGCCAGTTCAAACGGTGGGAAACCGAAAATACCGAGTTTGTCTGAGTAAATCAGCTGCGCCGCAGCGACAGATTAAAAAAGAAGGAGCAGGTTCCGTCGGAACCTGCTCCTTCTTTTTGAGGAAATAGCATATCTAAATAAGGTCAATCAAGAGGAGGGGGCAAAAATAGAAACGAACCAAGGAGGTCGTCGAACGATGCCGGTGTGAATTTGACGAGGCCGCTAAGCGGGTAAAAGGTCATTTCTCCGAAATATGTTTTGCCGCCGGTAACAAAAAGGTCGACCCTGACAAAAGGGAAGCCGGCCGCAAGCGTCGACGCATAAGCGAGCATGTTTTCGTATTCAGGGGTTCTGGCTGGGGTAAAAGGCAGCGGTGGCTTGCGGTAGGTTCTGTCAAGAGGTTTGAAATCCAGGTCAAAGGTGTTTGCGCTTGCTTTGCCTGCTTCATCGGCATGCAGAATTTCGACAAACTTCGGCACGCCGTCGTAACAATAGAAGTTGTATTCCGTCATAGCCCTGCCGCCGACTGTGAGATGTTCCTCGCACAGAATGCGAGGCAAGATGTTTTTGTAAGACCATTCCCTGGCTTTGTAATAATTGTTGAACTTCAAATAGAACTTCAGGAGGGCGGCCGTCTCTGGCCAGTCAAGGCAGGCCTTGTCCTCGCAGAGGATGTTTTGCTTGGTGCCGTGATTTACCTTCAGAACGAAAGCTGTCGGCAAAGCATCAAGGTTAATCTGCCGCGGATTGTCATAAACTCCGTAAAGCTTTTTGAGCAGATGTCCGAGTCCTTTAGATGCAACGTAATTTCTTGCCTCGTACTTGTCTGCGCAGGTTGTGAGCAGAGGGTTCCGCCAGTAAAGCTTGAGCCAGTTCAGTTTTTCGGTAAAACTGACAGGGTTTTTCAGGTCGGGATAACGGCCCGTCAGCCGTTTGAATTTATATTTAATATAAGCTTCATCCGAGAACAGCATTACAAACAGTTTTTTCCTGTATAACCAGACATACAGGCCTAACAGGCTTTCTTTTTTCTCTTTCTGCTGCAAAAGGCATGCCCCCTCTACTTGGATTTATTAGTCTAT
>JAAYIB010000167.1 GCA_012744295.1 Acholeplasmataceae bacterium | reverse complement strand
TTAACGCGACAAGCACAGGAAGTTATAGTGGGGCGCCTTCTCGAAAAGAAACGTTCTGCAGGAGCTTTGCGCTACTTTGCAAACATCTCGGATGCGCGGGCATTTGTAAAAACAATGACTAACCTTATCGGCGAACTTGCTCGTGCCGACGTTTCCGCAACAGACCTTGAGGAAGCCTTGAACGCATGGTCACGGGAAGGGCGCGAAGGCTGCAAGGATAAAGAAATTCTAGATGTCTGCAAGGAATATGAGGAACTGCTCGCATTAAACAACCTGTACGACATGGAAGGGTTATACCGTTTGGCAACAAAAGAGGCAAGCCGCGCACAAAGCTCGATTCCCTGGGAGGAATTGTTTTTCAGTGATTTTTACAGATTCGATCGCGTGCAGCTGGAACTGTTAAAAGTCTTGGCCAAACGCTGCCGTGTTACAGTAGGCATTGTCGGGGAACCGAAGAAGGAGAAGCTTTATGCTGCAACGCTGGGAACTATAGGGGACCTTTCCGGTTTTGGTTTTGCACTATGTCGGGAAAATCCTGTACGGGCAAGAAAGCCTGAGCTTCAACATTTTTGCGATAATTGGCTGCAAAGTCCGGCTGCATTTGCTGACAAGGCAGACGGCATCAAGCTCATATCCGCGGTTTCGGCAGAAGATGAAATGCGTATGGTGTTGGAAGCAATAAAGCAGGAGTTGTTGGCAGGAACAAGTTACGACGATATATTACTGGTTGTACGCAGTCTTGATTCCTACAGCGGGCTCAGAAACCTACTGGATGAATACGGCATTCCAACGACCTTGCCGAAGGTTACGGGGTTTATCTCACAGCCTCTGGTGGAAATGTAAAAAGCCTTTTTTGCCTTGGCTGTAAATAGCTTTGATATGGGAGCCCTTTGCGATCTTGTTGGCTCTGGTTTTGCCAAGCTGCTGTTTAACCTGGAGAGCGAGAAACTATTGGAGGCAAGAACGAGGACGTTCTTCGCCACGCCCTTGAAGTTCAAGGAATACGCTCGGCAAAACTTATCGGAAGAAAGTTTCCTCGCATTGCAAATGTTCATAAAAACAGCAGAGGCCATACCGAAAGAGGCTGCCGTTGCCGAATTTTGTTCCTGTGCACGCTCGCTTGTCAAAGGTTTTTCGCTTAAAGAAAAATTTGGAAAACTTTATCGCAATAGAGAAATAGGCATGGATTTACTGAAAAACGTGTTGTTGACAGAAAATATGTGCCTGGAAGTTTTTGACGAAATCGAAAAGGCTTATGACGACAGTCTGGAAGAAAACAGAAAAATAAAACTGCAGGATTTTATAAATATTTTCAAAGAAACCGGCATGGAAAAAAGAGTGGTTCTCGAAAAGGGTCGTAAGCAGGGACTTCGGGTGCTGGAGGCTTCGAAGGTGCAGGGTCTTTTTTGCCGTCATGTTTATCTGATGGGACTGCGGGAAGGAGAATTTCCGTCAATAAAACAGGAGAACTGGCTATATAATGACAAAGAGAGGACCCTTTTGTCGGAATTGGGCGTGGAGCTGCAAAATAGCGTCAGTTCCTTAAATTCAGACCAGTATTTTTTCGCCTCGACTATTGCGGCTGCTGCCGAGTGTGTCACGCTGAGCAGTTATGCTGACGAAGGAGCCGGGGTTTCAGGATATATTGAGGAACTGAAGCAGTACTATCCCGGGCTGCGAGCCGAGGCTGCAGCAGACAAGTTAGCTTTTTATGAAGCGTGGTCGGATAGTCAGCTTCTGCAGAAACTCAGCACCTGCAAAGACTGGCCCGTTGAAGCAAGAATATGGGCCGAACAGTTAGTCGGAACAGACTTTCTTTCCCGTAGGACACTGGACAAAGAACGCTTTAACAGCGGGTCGGAATTTCAAGGATGCTTGATCAGAATTGCACCATTGCTGAAGCAGATATTTAATAATAAATATAATGCCTCTATGTTGGAAAGTTACGCATTTTGTCCATTCAGGTTTCTAGTCGAGAAGGTTTGGCGGCTTGGCTTGTGGCAGGAGATTTCTGAAGACACAACCGCCTCTGAAGAGGGGGATTTTTATCATACCGTTTTGGCGAGATTTCTTGGCGGACGAATCGGCTTGAATATCGCCGAAGAAAATCGTGCAGTACTTGAGCAAGAACTTTACGGTGTTTTCGAAAAGGTGTTTGCGGATTTCGCCGCTGCAGGAAAAATCAGGCAATCTGCCTTCGCCAAGTGTGACAAGGATGAACTATGGACGAAGGTTTTAAGGCTTGTCAGCCGTGAAAGGCAGTATCAGGAAGAAATTATCAAGATCCGGCCGAGGCTGCTGCCAAGTCATACGGAATGGAGCTTTGGGGGCAGGAATGAAGATCGCTTGCTAATGATGGAAATAGATGGACAGCAAACATTCTTTGACGGACGTATTGACAGGATTGACGCGGATGAAGACGGCTTCTTCATTACAGACTATAAAAAGTCTTTTCTGCCTTCGAAACAGGATTTTATGAATGGTCTTGACATGCAGCTTCCCGTATATCTTTTGGCAGCCCAGGAGATGCTGGGGAAACAAGGTCTGAAAAATCTGGGAGGGGGATATTTTTCGATCCGGTCAGCTTGCAGAAAAAATGGTTTCTGGTCGGAAGATGCCTGCTTTTTGCCTTGGGTAAAACGAGGAGAAAAGGACTGGGAACAAGTTCTTGCAACTGCAGAAAAAAACATTGCGGCATGCGTAAGGGGCGTCAATGAAGGCAATTATTTTACGGACCCTCGAAAAAACTGCCCGCAATTTTGTCCCGGCAGGGATATATGCCGCTATTCAAGCGACAGGGAAGCGTCAGAAGAAAGCGGTGAAGATGATGCTTGAGCTCACAAAGGCACAAAGGCGTGCCATTGAAACAATTGACAACAACATTTCAGTCTCCGCCGGAGCAGGTTCGGGAAAAACGCGCGTTCTGACCGAACGCTTCACAAATATATTGATGCAGAAGGGCATCAGCTCGGAAAACATCCTGGCGATTACGTTTACGCGCAAGGCGGCCAAAGAAATGCGCCAGAGAGTCAGAATCAGGCTCAGGGAGATGCTCGAGTCAAATGGCGGCAGCTTTTGGCAGGAGCAGTTAAGGGCGCTCGACAGAACTCAAATCTCAACAATCGACAGTCTCTGCAGCAAAATAATAAGGGAAAATCCGGTTGAGGCTGGAGTTGATCCGTCTTTTGTAGCTTCCGAGGAGTTCGACGTTGACGAGTTCTACCGCAATGAAACAAAACGTTACATCGCAAATCAGCTGCAGCATGAAAATCCGTCACTTGGTCGTCTGCTTGGCGAATATGGCAGGCAGGCATTGCAGGAGCAGATATTTTGTCTGAAGAACCAGCTTGAGGATATTGCTTGCAGGACCGATCTTTCTGTACCATATCAAAATGTCTTGAGTATTGAGCTGGAAAAGGTTCAAGTGCAGCTTTCTGATATTGTGAGTTTGTTGCTTGCCAAGCGCGAAAGCGTCTCCGGTGAGCATCGCAAGGAACTGGTGACTCTGCAGGCAGCGGAAGCTGAAGTAAGGGAGGCGATAAGAAAATGTGATACGCTACCGCTTAAAAAGTATCTGCTGACTTTGAGCGCACGCAGCAAGGCTACGGCAGGTCTGGTCAAGACCACGCGGGAGCTTGTGGATAAACTTTCAGCTTTACCGACTGACAGAAAGGCAGCGGCGTTAATAGGGGACTGGTCAGGTTTGCTAAGGTCTTGGCATGAATATTATACGGAACGCAGGTCAGAGGCCGGGATATTTGGTTTTGCGGAAGTGGAAGGCATGGCTCTGCGCATTTTGCAGAACAACAAGGAAATCAGGGATAAATACAGAAATCGTTACAAGTATCTGATGGTCGACGAGTTCCAGGATACCAACTCCAGACAAAAAAAGCTGATTTACCTGCTGGCAGGCGGTAATGGTGAAATACTGAGAGACAAACGACTTTTCGTGGTTGGTGACCCCAAACAGTCAATCTACAGATTTCGTGGTGCCGATGTTTCGGTTTTTGCGGAAGTGAGTAGGGATATTGAGGAAAGTGGGGGCGTCAATGTCATTTTAAATGATAACTTCAGGTCATCCGCCGATATTCTCGAGCTTTGCAACGAGGTTTTTCGCGATATGCTCGGTACGAATGCAGAAAGCGATGTTTCTTTTCAAGAGCTTACCGCCAATAAGGGTCGTTTTTTTAAACCGGAGCTGCGCATTATCGAAACTGAAAGGGGCAGCCTGAAAGAAGCCAATAAAATAGAAGCTCTGGCCTTAGCAGAAAAGATAAAGTCGCTTAATGCTTCAAACAATACACGTTTCTCCGACATTGTCATTTTGCTGCCAAGCATTAACCGTGCTCCGGTCTTCGCGGCTGCCTTGGCCGAAGCGGAAATTCCTCACACGGTCATCGACGGGAAAGGTTTTTTTGACAGGCAGGAAATAAAGGATTTCATAAATCTTTTGACATTTTTAGAAAACAGCAGAAATGACGTCAGCCTTTCGGGAATACTGCGCTCACCTTATTTCGGCATCAGCGACGAAGTCCTGACGTTGCTTTTCCTGAATAAAAAGGAAGCTTCATTGTGGGAGGCCTGTTCTGCTTTCTGCGATTGCGGGTCTTTTCCTCAGAAACAGATCGAGCGCCTGAAGCTTGCGGTTGCTAAACTGCAGCGGCTGCAAAAAACGGCCAAAGCATTTGCATTGCCGGAATTAATCAATGCTGCGCTGCAGGAGCTGCAGCTGGGGGCATTGTTGACCTGTCAGGAATATGGGCTTGAAAAACTTGCAGCGGTTAAAAAATTAAAAGCCATTGCAGCCGATTTTTCAATGGGAAGAGGCGGTTCCTTAAAGGAATTTTTAATAAGAACGCAGAAAATGCGCAGTGCTGAGACCCGGCTGGAGTTTGAAGGTCTCCAAAAATCCGAAGCCGTAACTATCATGACTATCCATAAAGCCAAAGGACTAGAGTTTCCTGTGGTCTTTCTGCCTGCTCTGCATACTAAGGGCAGAAGGGATAGCAACAGCATTAAATATCTTTCCCGGGTCGGCCTTGGCATCAAGGCCCGCAACGAGGAAGGCGAGCTGACAGAGAGTTCTGTCCTTAAAGCAATTCGGCAGTTGGATGATGAGTTAGACAATGAAGAAAAAAAGAGGCAGCTTTACGTTGGCATGACGAGGGCCGAACAAAGACTGATACTTTCCGGGGTTTGTGTCATAGGCAGTAAAAG
>JAAYIB010000166.1 GCA_012744295.1 Acholeplasmataceae bacterium | reverse complement strand
TGAAGTGGAGCGGAAAACGAGATTCGAACTCGCGACCCCCGCCTTGGCAAGGCGGTGCTCTACCGCTGAGCTACTTCCGCAACAGGTACGACAACGTAAATTATTTTAGGTCATTACGTACTGTTTGTCAACACCTTTACAAAATTATTAAAATTCTCCCAGAACGAGCTGACTGATATTTTTAGAATGGTCGGAAACCCTTTTCATGTTAATTAACAATTCCAGCATGACAAAGCCGGCGGCCGGGTTGCAAACCTTGTTGTTGAGACGCGTCACGTGGTTCTTACGCATTTCTTTCTGATAAAGCTTCACCTCATGGGAAACGGCAAGCGCTTCCCTAGCCAGTGTTCTGTCATCCGTTTCCAGTGCCTTCAGTGCCTTGCTGCTGGCCTCAAGCACCAGCTTGCTCAGGTGCCGGAGTTCCTCCTGAGCGTCTTCCGAAAAAGAAACGCCGTCCTCTTTCATGTTGCGCACTTTCTTTACTATGTTCTCCGCATGGTCGCCTATACGCTCGATATCGTTGCAGGCATGAAGCAGTCCCGTGTGAAGAGCCGAGAGCTCCTCGTTCATCTCCTGTTCGGACATCTGTGTGAGGTATTTCGTTATTTCTTCTTCCAATGCATCAACCACAGGCTCATGTTCCAAGACATAAGTTATTTTTTTGACATCCTTGTCGTCAACGGCTCCTAAGGCAAGCTCGACGTTTTGCCATGCCATGCTGCCCATGCGGACAACTTCTTTTTTAGCAAGAGCCATTGCAATTCCGGGCGTAGCCAGCATGCCTGCATCCAAAAAGACCGGTTTGCGGGAAACGACGCCGCTTTCGCCGGGAAGCAATAATTGGACGAAGGAAATGAATTTTTCGGCAAAAGGCAGGAAAAGCAGCGTGTTCATAACATTGAAAGCCGTATGCGCATTAGCAATCTGCCTCGCGATATCGCCTGCGGGAGAAATAGCTATCACAAGCTTGGTATAATAATCAAGGAAGATGATAAAGACAACGCTGCCGATGACGTTAAAAAGCACGTGGGAAGTCGCAACCCGCTTAGCCGTCTTGTTTCCTCGCGCGGAGGCAATGACTGCCGTTATGCAGGTGCCGATATTGTCACCGAACAAGACCGGTATGGCACCCTCCAGCGGGATCAGGCCCTGGCTAGCCATCGCCATCAGGATGCCGATTGTAGCACTGCTGGACTGAATGACGCAGGTCATCAGAGTGCCGACCAAAAGACCCAGCAGAGGGTTTTCGGCAAAGGTCTGGATAAAGTCAACGAAGCCCTGATACTTTTTAAGCGGTGCGACAGAATCTCCCATCAGTCCCATGCCGAGAAGCAGGATGCCAAAGCCAAGAAGAATCTGGCCGGTATATCTGAACTTTTTGCCCTTTGCCAGAAAGTTCAAAACAAAGCCTACTGCAATAATCAAGGTGACGAAATCCGTCAGTTTGAAGGCAATCAGCTGCGCTGTAACAGTTGTGCCGATATTGGCGCCCATAACTATGCCGAAGGCCTGTTTCAGCGTCATCAGTCCGGCGTTGACAAGGCCGACCGTCATGACCGTCGTCGCCGTACTGGACTGGAGCAGCGCCGTAACGGCAGCACCCAGCATCACTCCGTAAATGATGCGGCCCGTCAGAACTTCCAGTATTTTTTCCATTTTGTTGCCGGCCGCCTTCTGCAGCCCTTCTCCCATGATCTGCATGCCGTAGAGGAAAAGCGCCAACCCGCCGAGAAAAGCAAAAAAGTAAAGATGCATTGTGAGCCCCCATTATTTTTTATTAGCATAAGTATTATATCAAAATTTCTCTTTTTGCATACATTTATTTTTTTAGCAAATCCGCATCATTCCTTGCTTTGACGCGTGTCACCGTCCCCGCGGGACTTTTTGCAGCCCTTTCTTTATATAAGAAAAGCCCCGCCTTTTATCAGCGGGGACTAATTTGATTGCCTTGTATTTTGCAGTTATTCAGCTTTCTTGATTTCGACCGGAGCAAAAATGAAATCAGTAATTAACGGTTTTTCACCTTTCACATCAAAAGCAAAAACCATTTTCACAACCTGCGTTTTGGAAAAACCAGCCAAATAAGTAACAC
>JAAYIB010000165.1 GCA_012744295.1 Acholeplasmataceae bacterium | reverse complement strand
GCCCAAAAACCCGTAGCCCTGATTGCCGACACGAAAGGCCCCGAAATGAGGCTCGGCTTTTTTGAAGAAGACGAGGTGGAGCTTTTCCCGCAAGATAGCTTCTGCCTGACAACCGAAGAAGTCAGAGGCACGAGGCACCTTGCAACGGTCAATTATCCCGGTCTGCCGGCGGAAGTGCGCCCGGGCGACGACATTCTTCTGGCGGACGGATTGCTTTCGCTGCGCGTCGAAAGCATTGAAGGCAAAAAGATTCACACTCGTGTAACCCATGGTGGGAAATTGAGCTCGCGCAAGCGGGTGGCGGTACCGGGAGCAGTTCTGAACCTGCCTTTTCTTTCGGAAGATGATGAAAAGGACATAGCATTTGCCATTCAGCAGGAAATGGACTACATTGCCGCTTCCTTCGTCCAGAAGGCCGAAGACGTGCTGGCAATACGCAAGCTGGCCGAAGAGCTTAATTCGGAAATAGGAATAATTGCTAAAATAGAGAATGAAGAAGGCGTAAAGAATATTGAGGAAATAATAAATGTCGCCGACGGCATTATGGTCGCCCGCGGAGATCTTGGCGTGGAAATACCTTCGGAAATAGTTCCACTTGTGCAAAAAGATATCATTAAGCGGTGCAACAAGGCCGGCAAGCCCGTAATAACGGCTACGCAGATGCTTGAAAGCATGATCGCCAGCTACCGGGCAACACGTGCCGAGGCCAGCGACGTTGCAAACTCAATCTTTGACGGAACCGACGCCATCATGCTGAGCGGCGAAACAGCTTCGGGCAGGTATCCGTTGGAGGCTGTAATGACGATGGCGAAGATTGCGCAAAGAACCGAGGAAGCTCTTGATTATGTCGCGATTTTCAGGCAGAAAGGCATCGGCAAGAGCACAAATACGACAGACGCTATCAGCCACGCCACCGTACAGATAGCACAAGAGCTTGACGCTAATGCCATTATTACAGTGACCGAGTCCGGCTACACGGCTCGCATGACGGCAAAGTACCGGCCCCAGGCCCTGGTGCTCGCGGTATCGCCGCGTATCAGCCGTGTGCGCAAGATGCAGCTTTTCTGGGGTGTTTATCCCTTGCTTGGGCCGGCTTCGAAAAACACGGACGAACTGATTGACCTTTCGCTTGGCTGCGCGAAAGACAACGGAATGATTCATGAAGGCGACCTGGTGGTGATTACCGCAGGCATTATGGCAGGGAAGCCGGGCAGCACGAACTTGATAAAGGTGATAACCGTGGGCACAAGATTAATCTCAGGAGTGGGCATCGGGAAACGCTCGGTGGCAGGAAAGGCCTGCGTTGCGCAAGAGATGGCGGATTTCACCGACAAGCTGCAGCAGGGTGACATCCTTGTTGTCTCATCACTTGTAGACGAGGCAGTGCGCTATGCCGCGAAGGCAGGAGCCATAATTGCCGAAGAAGGCGGTCTCACTTCCTCCGTGGCGATCTTAGGTGTAAGCTTCGGCATCCCGGTTATTGTCGGGGCAGAAGGTGCGCTGGGCGCGATTGAAGACGGTCAGGAAGTAACTGTAGACGCCACCGCCGGCATTGTTTATGCCGGCAGGGTCAACATAAAATAAAAATGCATCGAGGTCTGAGGCTATGACGGATAAGGCAAAACAGGACAACAAAGCAAAACGGGAGGCATTATCAGCCGCCATTAACGAGCTTGAGCGCAAGGCTCGGCAGGTTGCATTGCTGCCGAGCAAGGACAAGGATCTGCTTGCGGAAAGCTTGCTTGAAGCAATCTCCCGGGGCCTCACACTTGATTCGGAGCCGTTGCTGAAAATGGCGGTCAGAAGGTTCAAAATCTTAGTGGAAAACGGAGCATGGAAAGACGAATTTCTATCCGGAATAAAAGCAGTATGCATGGTCGCGCTGCGCAAGGGTCAACGAGAGCTGCTGAACGAGATAACGCCTGTCTACAGGCCCATATTGCTGAACAATCCCGATTTGCGAATCGAAGGCATAAGCGACCTAAGCCTGCTGTCTTGTCTCGCCATGAAGGAAGGTTATGACGAAATCGGCTGCACTTGCACAAAAATCATTCTGCTTGCCGACCAGTCAGAGGGCGAGGAAGGTCAGGAAGTTTCTAACGCTGCTTTACACGCAGTGAAGAATATCGTGGTAACGGCAGCCCGTTCGCGCAGCGAAAAAGTTTTTTGCCTGGCCATAGTCAAAATGACGGCTCATTATCGGGGTAAGCAATTGCTCCCGGAAGCGCTAAAGCTTAGCGAATTTTTCCAGACAAGCTTATTCGCGGCTGCAGACAGGCGTTGGGAAAAAGCCCTTACCCAAGTCAACGGCTTCCTTTGCCTTCTGCTCGCAAGAAAGCTCGTAAGCATTGAGCAGCAAAGGAAAATAGCTTACGAATGGGTGCAGTTAATCGGACAGATTGCCAGAAGAAACTGGCTGGAAATCGTGCACGAGCTTATGCGTTGCTTCTTTGTTTTCATCCGCCGCTGCAGAAACGATGAAATTACCGCTTATGCGATTACGCTGATGGGGGCGAGCGTAAAAATGCATGCAGCCTGGGATGGGTTTGAAAGTGCTTTCAGGTTTTATTATCCCTGGCAGCTGGCAATGCTCGTCTTGCTTGACTGTTACTACAAGTCCGGCAGAGATAATAATACAGGGAAGCTGGAAAATGCTAAAATGGCGCTCAGAAGCCTGCGCGACTTTGCCCTGCATGTCTCTCGCCTGAACTTTAATAAAGCGGAAACAGAAGTGTTTAACCAATGGTTTGATTTATGGGAAAAAGCAAAAGTGCCCAAACACGTCAGGCAGCGTGCTCGTAAAATGCTGCAGCTGACTGTTCTGTATTGGGAACGCTTGCAGCCCAAGGCAAGCAAAAACCAAATGCCGCACATGCTTAGAATCTTCCAGCCGAACTTATTGGACAACAAATGCAAAAGGCTTTTGGAAAATTAAAATATGTAAAAAGGTCACGCCTAAGTTGAATTAGTTCAACTTAGGCGTGACCTTTTTTGTCGTATATTACTTTCTTCTGCCTGTAAGCAGAAGGGAAAGAAAAGGCAGGAAAGCAAACAACTTCGTGAACAAGAGGGAGCTAACGAGGGAGAGTACAAGCACCGAGCAATAAGTCAGGAGACCGTCAAGGCTTCCCTTGGGGTCGAAAATAAACGGCCATCTGAAGGCAAGCTGGTGCAGAAAGACGGGATGAATGAGATAGATCAAGAAGGAATGAGAAGAAAAGAGATTGTTAATGCGTAGGAAGAAGGAAGCCGCCTTATCCGTTTTTTGCAGGAGGGCACTAAAAAACAACAAGGAGGCCAAAGTGTAAAGGAGCCCTTCGCTGCTTAGTTGATGGAGAGTGTTGGCGATTGCCTCCAGCGTATATTTTCTCACTTCAAGCAAATAAAAGAAACGGGTGCAAAGCAAGGCGACCGTTAATACGAAAAAAAGAGCGATCAGGTTAAAATATTTTTGCAGCAGACGGGAAAATGCCTGGTAATGTACTGCCGCCAGAGCACCGCAAATGAATACGAACAAATAATGCAAAGGCAGATAATTCAGCCTGTAGTTTAATAAATCAAGCAAAAACGGATAATTTGCAAATTGGGCCGGATAGGACCAAAAGTTAGAGGTCCAATAGTTGAAGGCAAGCTGCAGGAAAAAAAGCAAAAGCATGGATAAAAGAAGGGAAAACCTGTGCATTAAGCGTAGAAGAAAACGCCATAAGGGAAACATGACGTAGAACCAGATAAGTATGACCAAAAAATAGATGTGATAAACCGCAAGACCGAAGAAAAGCGTATGAAAAAGCCCAGACGGCGATAAATCCGCATTGCCGGGATAGTAGTGCTCGTAATACGCTATATAAAGGAGCGACCACACTATGTAAGGGAGGCCGACGCTTTGCAGTCTTTTCAGCAGATAAGAACGATAATGCAACGGTTTGTCCAGACGATACGCGGATAGGAGGCCAAAGCCCGAGATAAAGAAGAAGGCCGGCACACTGTAGCGCGAAAGTACTTCAAAAAGCAGATAAACGAGGACTGCAGAATCAGACAAGGCAGTTATGGAGGAGCCCGTATGGATGGCAATAACGCCAAGCATGCACAGGCCCCTCAGATTGTCAATTATAAGGTTGCGTTTTTGCAAGATTACGTCACTCCGGTTTGCAGATTGTTGCGTGAACACGTGTGCTGAAAACACGCTGCGCATAACCCGGCGTAAGAACAAGTGCCGTGTCCAGTCCGTGGCCCGTACCGCCCAAAGAGACAACTTTTTCCCCAAAGGGAATGCAGCCGGCGTCAAGAGCCATTACGGCACATTCTACTGCAACCTTGGTGCCGGCTCCGAACATGCGGAGCGTCTGCGCAATTGCCTCGACCGGATACATACCCTTGTAGACATTGCTGATGCCGCGCTCCGCACCGGATAAGACGTGCGCAGCTGTTACGAATTTAACGCCCTTTGCTTCGTATTCCAGCCGCAGGTTTTCGGGGAATTCGCATTCGCCGGGAAACTTATAGCCGTAGGCATGAGTGACACAAACAATCTTGCCCGCAAAATGACGGCATAATTCCGCCAAGGAGGCGCCTGTTACGGAAGCTGCAACGATATGTTGTATATTATGCTCCCGTGCATAGGCCGCGGCTTCTCTGACTACTTGTTCTGTCATAATATTTCTCCTTTCAAAAATGCAAAATGTAAAAATATTGCGTCTATGATATAATAGTTCTTAGCATTCACATTATACCTTAAATTACATATTTACAAAAGCCGTGCAGAACTGATTGCGCGGGGAAGGAGTCAGATTCATGCCTGATAAGTTGGTCCTGATTAACGGAGAGATTATGAAAAGCGAGGAAGCGGCGGTTTCCTTGTCAGACAGAGGATATCAGTTTGGTGACGGAGTCTTTGAAACGGTTCCGGTGTATAATGGGCGCTGTTTTGCCCTTATTCCCCATATGGAAAAACTGTTCAACTCAGTTATTGCGGTCAAGCTGCCCGGTATTTACACGGTTGAAGAATTTGTAGCGTTTCATGAAGAGCTGATTGCAGCCACGGGCATAATCCATGGTGAAATCCACACGCAAATTACGAGGGGCGCAGCGCCTTACTCCCTTGATTTTCCTGAAATGACTGTGCCGCAGTTGTCGATGTTTACGATAGAAGGCGATAGGAGCAAACTGCGGGATTACCAGGAAAAAGGCGTAAATTTGATAACGGAAGCCGACACAAGATGGCAAAGGTGCGACATTAACACATTAAATCGCCTGCCTGCAGTGCTGGCCAGGCAGAGAGCACGAGTATCACGGGCCTTTGACGCTTTGTTCATAAGGGATAACGGCAAAATTACGGAAACGACGGAAAGCAATTTCTTTGTTGTCAAGGATGAAGTAATCTGGACGCATCCCGCCAATAATCTGATACAAAATTCGGTAACGAGACGTTTAGTCAAGGAGCGCCTGGCAGTTGATCTCGAGCTCCATGTTGTTGAAAAAACGTTTGATATGGATTTTGTTCTGAAGTCCGAGGAAGCATTTCTGGCCGGACCGAGACACGAGCTGGTGCCGGTGACAAAGATTGACAGAAAGTTCATCGGTGACGGACTGCCGGGAGACATAACACGTAAACTGCAGTCTAATTTTCAGCAGTTCTTAAAACACGAGTGCCCGCAAAAATAAATTATGGGAGAGGAATAAAAGGTGAAGGATGGGCACGGTAATACAACAATTGTCAGAGGCGCGATGCTGCTGGCAACGGCGGTTATAGTTCAGGAAATCCGTTTGTTTCTGCCATTGCCGCCGCTTCTCTCCATTTTTGTCGTAGGTACCTTGGTCAATGCAGTGCTTGTCGTCGCCGCTCGTTTTACAGGACTTTTGGCGGCAGCGCTAATCTCTTTTCTTCTTCCCGTCATTGCCTTGCTGCAGGGACATCTGGCAGTTCCGCTGCTCATTCCGGTTATTTTTTGCGGCAATCTTGCGCTTGTGGCGGTTTGTTCCAGGCTGCGCGGTAAAAATGCCCTGCTGCTTGCACCCTTTTGTAAGACGGTCTTGCTTTATGGCGCGACGTACGGACTTTTGGAGTGGCTTGCCTTACCGAAAAAGATTGCTGCTGCCGTTCTGTTTACTATGGGATGGCCACAGCTTATCACAGCCTTTTGCGGTATTATGCTTGCCGAACTTTTGCTGGGGCGGCTGTCAGAAGTAAAACAGGCTAAATAGCAGAAATCCTCTTGACAATCGGATTGACCGATGGTAATATTACTATTGTTCGTTAGCGAACGATACATGCCGAAGTGGCGGAATTGGCAGACGCACTTGACTCAAAATCAAGCGTAGTTACCCTACGTGCCGGTTCGAGTCCGGCCTTCGGCACCAAGTAAACAAGCGGTTCTTCGAGAAATCGAAGAACCGTTATTTTTTGTCTGGTGGAGTTCTGCCGACTTGACAGCCTGCTGTTGAAGGTGAGCGCGCAGCTAAGTCTGTGCGGTTAAAGGACAAACTGCGGGATTCGGATAGCTGCACACTGTGTTGGCGGCTAAAAATGACAACCGCAGAGAAGTCAAAAACCTTTACTTTGCAATTGGCGTAAAGCACGGAGACCTGATTGGCTCTTTTTGTTTTTGGATTTCAAACTGTTTATGTTGTATAATTATTGTCATAACCATGATAGAAGCTGAAGGGAGAGATTTCCGGCATATGAAAATTTTTATGGATACAGCAAACACCAATGAAATAGCAGAGCTGGCAGACTGGGGCATTGTTTACGGCGTCACGACCAACCCGAGTCTGATAGCTAAGACAGGCAGACAACAGGAACAGGTCATTGCCGAAATATGTCGTCTTATAGAAGGACCGGTCAGCGCGGAAGTAATCAGCACCGACTGCCCGGGCATGCTTATAGAAGCACGCAGCCTGGCATCTATAGCGCCAAACGTCGTCGTCAAGCTGCCTTGTACGGTAGAAGGTCTCAAGGCGGTACGCTTACTTAAAAAGGAAAACGTCAGGACTAACGTTACGCTTGTTTTCAGCCTGACACAGGCGCTGCTCGCAGTTGAAGCAGGCGCGTCATATGTCAGCCCCTTCATCGGGCGTTTGGACGATATCGGCGAAGACGGTATGAAAATAGTGGAAGATATGGTAACAATATTCAGGAATTACGGTTACAAGGCTCAAATCATAGCGGCAAGCATTCGTGACTTGAATCATGTGCATAGGGCAATGCTGGCGGGTGTTGATATTGCAACCATCCCGACTAAGATTATCCGGGAAATGATTGGGCACAAGCTGACGGATGCGGGATTAAAGAAATTCCTTGAGGATTACGAGGAAAGCCTGAGCAAGGCAAATGCCGGCCATAAAATATAAAAAGCCATAAAGACGCTGCGCGGGGGAAAAGATGAAGAACCACATAAGAATTCTTGTTTTATTGATCGCGGGAGCGAGTTTGTTGCCTGTAGCGGGCTTGGAAGCGGCAAAAAGCCATAATTGGAGAAAAGGTATTCCTGCTTATGACGAGGGCCGTCTCGTGATCAGGCAAGACGGACCGACGCTTGTTTTTTCCGACAGCCCGGAAATGGTGCGTGAAAACGGCATCATGTATCAAGATATTGTAATAGGAGAAGCGAGGCTGTTCTTTCATCATGTCAATGATACGGCAGCTCCAAAGAAGATAGCGGTAATGTTGCGTAACACGGAAAACGTGCCGGCAAAAATAATTTTTCGCAATAAAGGGATTGCAGAGCCTGACTACGATTATTTGCGTGCCGGCAAGGAAGTCCAGCGTCAGTTTTTCGGGTACTATCCCAATCAGGTTTTTTACGTGCCGGCAGGCGGCAGCATGGAAATTCTGACGGGTGTCGGTCAAATTACACTGAAGGACCAGTTGGTGACCGGTATGCTTGATTTCAGTACCGACAGGAGGCTCGAGGTTTCCGTCCTGATGACGTGGCCGGAAAAAGACATTAAGGAAGCCCTGACAGAAGAAAGAATTCTTCCGCCCGACGATGGAAACGTGCTCAGGGGGACTTTCCCGCTTGCGGACAGAATCGTCGATCTTAAAAAATCCTATAAGCCTGACGAGGGTAAAATTGTAGGTGTTTTGATAGCAGATAATGTTTACGATGTTTACGCGGCGGGCATCGATGCCACAACAGGGAAAAGAGTTGTCAATTACGGCAATTATGGCATTGTCTATGATATTCGGTATAAAATCAAGGGAGAACAACGCATTAGGATCAGGTTAAACCCCTGGGGAGGCTGGTTTGCAGGGGCGGGAAGGGTCAGCAGCAACGGCGAAGAACAATTTGTGCTGTTCCCACAGAAGGAAACGGCCTTTGGCAAGACGGGCAGCGAGACAATAGTAATTGCCGAGGAGGACGGTTTCACGGAAGGCCGCATACTTTTTTCGCCACCCGGAGCATCAAATCTGCCGATAAGGTTGTTTTTTGAAACTGTTGAGGAATGAAGGAAAATATAAAAGGGGCTGCCTCAAATAGGTTTTGAAACCATTTTGAGACAGCCCCTTTAGTTTATACTTCTAATTGTAGCCGCAAAGCAGGCCTATGTTGTAAACGCCAAAAGCGGAAAGCCAGGCAACGCCGATTTGGTAGGCTACCGTAAAGAATGTCTGGCGGAAAGAACCCATTTCTTTGTAAATAGCTGTCACGGCCGCAATACAGGGAACGTAAAGCAAGGTAAAGGTCAGGAAGGAATATGCCGTCAGCGGCGTATAAAGCGTCGATAAGGCATTAGCGGTTGCAGACGCGTCATTGCCGGTGCCTGTAAGCACAGCAAGTGTGCTTATTACAACTTCTTTAGCGGTTAGTCCCGTAAGCAGCGCGGTTGCTGATTTCCAATCCCCGAAGCCAAGGGGAGCGAAGAATGGGGCAATGAAGTTGCCAATGTCTGCCAGCATGCTTCCTTCAGCATTCTCTACCATGTGGAAGCGGAAGTCAAAATTTTGGAGAAGCCAGATGACGATGCTGGCCAGAAAGATTATGGTAAAGGCTCTGTAGAGAAAATCTTTGCCCTTTTCCCACATATGCAGCGCAACATTCTTGATTGTGGGGAAACGGTAAGCCGGAAGTTCCATGACAAAGGGAACCGGTTTGCCCTTGTAAATAAAGACCTTCAGCAAAAGGCCGGAGATTATCGCAACCAAAATGCCAAGAATATAAAGTGAAACCATGACAAGGGCCGGATTATCCGGAAAGAAGGCGGCAACAAAGACACCGTAAATAGGCAGCTTGGCACTACAAGACATGAAAGGCGTCAAGATGATCGTTATTTTGCGGTCACGTTCGCTCGGAAGCGTCCTCGTCGCTAAAATTGCAGGAACCGTACAGCCAAAGCCGATCAGCATTGGAACGAAAGAGGCGCCCGACAACCCGATTTTTCGCAGTATCTTATCCATAACGAAGGCAATTCGGGCCATATAGCCGGTATCTTCCAGCATCGAAAGAAAAAAGAACAGAGTTACAATAAGCGGCAGGAAGGAAAGGACACTGCCGATACCGGCAAGAACACCGTCGATAATCAGGGAGTGCACAGGAGCACTGACGCCTGAAGACTTCAAGGCTTCATCCGTCAAAGCAACAATTTCTCCTATTCCGGTTTCAAGCCAGTCGCTCAAAAAGGCGCCGATGACATCGAAGGTAAGCCAAAAGACAACTGCCATGGTCGCAAGGAAAATCGGAATTGCATAATATTTGTGCGTCAAATATTTATCAATTGCATGTGAGCGGCTTTGCGCCAACGTTTCAACCGGCTTATGCACTGTTAGGGCGCAAAGATTCTCGATGTAACAGTAGCGCATATCGGCTAATGCCGCCTCCCGATCGGTTTCCAGAGTCTTTTCCATGTCATCCGTGACATGGCTGATAATATCAAGTTCATTATCCGTTAACTGCAGTTCTCCGGCTAAAAGTTCATCACCCTCTATCAGCTTTGTCGCGGAAAACCGCAGCGGAAGGCCTTTCGCTCTTACCTTTGGCTCAATTAAGTGTGAAACGGTGTGAATGGCGCGATGGGTTTCACCGGTGCAGAAGTCAAGCCTTTTTGGCAGGGTGCGGGCTTCCGCGAGCTTTAGCGCGCGAATTAAAAGTTCGTTGATCCCCTCGTTTTTGCTTGCTGAAATTGGCACAACGGGAACCCCAAGCGTTTCCTCAAGCTTCTGGATATCTATGGAACCGCCGCTGGTTACAATCTCATCCATCATGTTCAAGGCAATTATCATGGGAAGATTAAGCTCCATAGCCTGCAAAGAAAGATAGAGACTTCTCTCGATGTTTGTAGCGTCGAGGATGTTGATGATAGCATCAGGTTTTTCACGCAGTAAAAGGTCACGAGTAACGATTTCTTCAAGTGAGTAAGGTGAAAGAGAATATATCCCCGGCAAGTCGATGATTGTAACGTCCGGGTTGCCGGTCAGGCGGCCTTCCTTCTTTTTGACGGTTACGCCGGGAAAGTTACCCACGTGCTGATTGCTGCCGGTCAGTTGGTTAAAAAGAGTGCTCTTCCCGGAGTTTTGATTGCCGACAAGCGCAAAGGTCAATTTCATGCAGACACCTCGCTGATCTCGATCTTGTTTGCATCTTCCAGTCTGATGGTGAGTTCGTAGCCCCGCAGGAAGATTTCAATAGGGTCACCCAAAGGCGCTTTTTTGCGTACCATGATTTTTGTTTTGGGCGTCAGGCCCATATCAAGCAGTCGGCGGCGCAAAGGGCCAAAACCGCCGACTTTTGTTATTGTGGCAGTGCTGCCGATCCGCAGTTCGTCAAGCGTCATTCTATTCTTCCTTTCGGTTTGCATATGCTAACTCAAATGTAAAAAAAAACAAACATCTCTAATTAGTTTAGTATAAAATAGACAAAAATACAATAGAATTTGATTTAAAATTTTACTTGAGGAAAACTTCAGAAAAAAACCGGTTTTAAGTTTGCAAAATTAGTTTACGGTTGACTTTGCCTAACAAAAACAATTATAATACTATTTGAGAATGATTATTGAATGAGGGCGAAATTATGGCGACGCGGAACACCATACAGAAGCAGTTAGTAATAGATGCAGTGCGTGCTTTGAATAATCATCCCACAGTTGCCGAGATATATGCCTGTATTGTGGAGAAATATCCCGGCATCAGTAAGGCAACAGTATACCGAAACGTCGGATTGCTTGTTGAGAACGGAGTTCTGGTACGCTTGGCAGCTTCGGGGGAGGCCGATCGGTTTGACTGCATCCTTGACGCCCATTATCATTTCCGTTGTAAGGTATGCGGCACCATTGCCGACATGCCGATGCCCTATCAGCCGCAGCTTGACGAAACAGCAGCCAATGCTTACGGTTACAATGTAGATAGTCACGACATTGTTTTTTCCGGGCTTTGCCCCGCATGCAGGACTGTCAGTAACTGTCGGCAGGGGAAATGAAGGAACAGGCGATGTGGTTAACTATATTATAAATATGGAGGAGATTGACAATGTTAAACCTGAAAGGCACAAAAACCGAAGAAAATCTGAAGACAGCATTTGCCGGTGAGGCGCAGGCCGCGATTAAGTATTCTTACTACGCAAGCAAGGCAAAAAGCGAAGGCTACAATCAAATTGCGGACATTTTCTCGGAAACCTCCGGCAATGAGAAGGAACACGCGAAGCTCTGGTTTAAAGCGCTGCATGACGGCATACCCGACACAATGGTGAATCTTAAGGACGCTGCCGACGGCGAGAACTACGAATGGTCCGAAATGTATGCAGGCTTTGCAAGGACAGCCGAAGACGAAGGCTTTGCAAGACTGGCGTATCTTTTTAGAGCTGTTGCGGCCATTGAAAACGGTCACGAAAAAAGATATCTGCACCTGCTTTCCAATATCGAAAACGGAGTTGTTTTCGCTCGTGAAGAAGAACAAGTCTGGATTTGCGCTAACTGCGGACACGTGGTAATGGCTAAATGTGCCCCGGAAAAATGCCCGGTCTGCGATCATCCGAAAGCATATTTCCAAATCAAACCAAGCAATTTCTAACTTGAGGTAAAAGAACTTAATGACTGAAAAGCAATTTTAAAGCGGGAGACACCGGCGGATTTACCATCGGCGTTTCCCGCTTTTCTTGTTGGTCGTCATCGGCTATAATGTTAGGAGGAATATAGGCACAAGATCCGATAGAAAACAGATTCACAAAATGGAGAGAATACAATGGAAAAGAACGGATGGCGCGTAGGACAGGCGCCCGAAGTAAGAATTACCGGACTCGGCAGCGCCGGGGAAGGCGTTGGCAAGACAGAAGGCTTCACTATTTTTGCGGAAGGCGCATTGCCCGGAGAAAAGGCAGTCGTTAAGCTAAGAACGGTTAAGAAAACTTACGCCAAGGGAACGGTTGTCAGCATACAAGACGCTTCAGACGCGAGGTGCTTGCCGTTGTGCCCCGTTTATGAGGAATGTGGAGGCTGTCAGCTGCAGCATTTGAAGTACGATGGGCAGCTTGCGATAAAGAAACAGCAGGTTAAAGATGCGCTTCAAAGAATCGGCGGCTTGCATGAAACGGAGGTTCTGCCGACAATCGGCGCCAAAGAGCCTTTTTATTATCGCAACAAAATGCAGTTTCCGGTTGCTGTTAATGAAGGAAAACTAAAAATAGGCTGTTTTGCCGCTGCCACGCATCGTGTAGTCAATGTCGATAACTGTTTTATTCAGAAGGAGAAAAACAACCAAATTATCGGAGTAGTGCGAGAATGGATGCAGAAATATCGTATTCCTGCCTATAACGAGGATAAGGGAACCGGCATCGTCAGGCATGTAATGGGAAGAGTTGGCGTTCATACGGGCGACGTCATGGTGGTTTTAGTCACGGCAACTTATGATATACCACATGTAAAAGAGTTGACCAAAATGCTCAGGGAAAATATTCCGGGCTTGAAAAGTTTAATCCAAAACATTAACAAAAGACATACCAATGTCATCATGGGTTTAAAGGACAGGCTTATATACGGTAAAAGCACTATTCGCGACACGCTCGGAAGTTTAAAGTTCAATATCTCGGCACAGTCTTTTTTCCAGGTTAACAGCGAACAGGCTGAAAAGCTATACAATAAGGCGGTAGAGTTTGCGGGCCTAACGGGCAAAGAGATTGTATTCGACGTTTATTGCGGTACCGGGACAATATCTTTATTTCTTGCGAGGCATGCCAAGGCAGTTTACGGCATTGAAATCGTCGCGCCTGCAATTACAGACGCCCACAGGAATGCCGAAGACAATCACTGTGACAATGCAACATTTCTTTTAGGCGACGCGGCTAAAAAATTACCCGAACTTTCAGAGCAGGGAATAAAGCCGGATGTTGTTTTGCTTGATCCGCCGCGCGCGGGTTGCGAGGAACGTGTTTTGAGTTCGATTGTTCACGTCCAGCCAAAACGCATTGTATACGTATCCTGCAATCCTTCGACTTTAGCCAGAGATTTAGCCTATTTAAGCAATCACGGTTATAATGTTCCCGTTGTCCAGCCCGTGGATATGTTCCCGCAAACCGCCCACGTCGAGTGCGTGGCGTTGATAGAACGAAAATAGCCAGTAACTATAAGGCTTTGTGGATTTACAAATAATTTCAATATGTGGTTTATGTTCCCCCAGACTTTGGTTTGGGGGATTTTTTGCTTGCTATGGGGGTAAAGCAAAATAAAGGATTTTGCTAAAAGGTATAGAAGATTATAATATTT
>JAAYIB010000164.1 GCA_012744295.1 Acholeplasmataceae bacterium | reverse complement strand
TTTCACGCCTGACGCGGCCGAACTTTTGTCGGCATGCCTCAAGTCGCTGAATTTGCTTGAAGATTTCACACTGCCTGCAATGGAAAAAACTTATGCGGAGATTGCGGAAAATAAAGGAATAGCGCTCGGCAAGCTCATTCACCCGACCAGGCTTGCACTTACAGGCCGCATGGTCAGTCCGGGCCTTTTTGACGTCATGCTTCTTCTGGGTCGCGAAAAAACCATTAAAAGGCTGCAGAATGCAATAAACTATATAAATTCAAGATAAGTACTTGTAATTTCAAATGAAATTAGGTATAATACATTTTGTACTTTCCGGGATGGTGTAATGGTAGCACAGGTGATTCTGGATCATCTTGTCTGGGTTCGAGTCCTAGTCCCGGAGCCAATCGGCCCCATGGTCAAGTGGTTAAGACGCTGCCCTCTCAAGGCGGAGTCAGGGGTTCAATTCCCCTTGGGGCTACCACTTCAACTTTTGGCTTGACAGGCGATGCGCCGTTCTTGTTCTTTCGTGTTTATGCTGAACAGTCGGTTAACTTGTCAAATAAGAATTAATACAAATGATTCGGTGTTTAGCCCGGGCAGCTGCCCGGGCTGATTTTTTTCGTATCTTATTTTAGGATGACAAGTGCTTGCTTTTTATTCGGAATATTCGTACAATTAAGACGCAAGAGTGGTTCTATCTTTTTCCTGAGCAAATACGCGCCGCTTGTTCCGTTTTTTCATAGGGAGGATGATGAAAATGGCTGTTGTAAAGGTAATAGAGATCTTGGCCGAGTCTGAAAATGGTTGGGAAGATGCTGCCAAAAATGCCATTATGGAAGCCTCGAAGACTGTTGAATGCATTAACCAGATTAACATTGAAAATCTCAAGGCAGTTGTCAAGGACAACAAAATAATAAAGTACAGAATAAATGCCAAAGTTTCCTTCGTTGTCAACGACTAAACGAAAACGTTGCCCAAGCGGTGGAACCGTTGAAGCATTATTCTGAGACAGTATAAATCTATTTGCATTGCAGGAACAAGAGGCGTGTTATTTTTTTAAAGTTTTCTCTCGACAGGTTCTTTTTTTTGCGTTATAATTTCAGTAGGTCAAAGGAGACCTTTCTAAAGTTGCGTCTATGCAGCCTTTGGAAAGGTCTCCTTCGCTTTTGCCAAGCAGATAGGAAAGCTATTGAGGAGGATATTATTATGAAAAGGTCTGATTTGCTTTACGTCATAAAGCCGGAGCAACACAACAGGGAAGATTTGACAGCCTTATTGGAGCTTCATCCCGAAGTCAAGTTTGTTTCTTTTGTCGGCATCGATTTTGCAGGAAACGACACGGATGAGAAAATACCCATTTCTCTTTTCATTGAAGACATGGACGTCTTTTTGAACGAGCATGGTCCGCAGACAGACGGATCATCGGTTGTAATGCCGGGAATCGCAACACTGAACAATGCGCGCGTAGACATGATTACCGACAAGAATGTCAATTGGTACGTTGATTATAATCCTGAACATTTTGACGTTGATACCGGAAAAATGGTGGGGACTCTGCGTATTCCCAGTTTCCTGATTCATAACGAGGTCTTTGTTGACTCACGTTCCATCCTGAAGAGCGCTCTTGAGCATGTGCGTGTTGAATTACTGAACCTTTGCAGGAAGCATCCGCGGATTTACGGACTGGAACACATCGATGCCGCGGAAATAAGCGACATAGTTTTCACATGTGCGACAGAACTGGAATTTTGGGTTAAATCACCGCGCGAAGATGCACCGGTTGAAGCGTTGACCTCTTCGCAAATGATGCAGGAGCAATATTGGCAGAGAACACGCGGGAACGTGAGGACGGCCTTGGAGCAGGCTATAGAGGCTTTGGAGCTGTACGGTCTCGAACCGGAGATGGGCCACAAGGAAGTCGGCGGCGTTAAAGGGCAAATGGATGAAGAAGGGCACATGACGCATGTCATGGAACAGCTGGAAATCGATTGGAAATACAGTTTCGGCCTTCAGACGGCTGATAATGAACTGCTCGCGCGCATTATAGTCAAAGAAGTATTCCGGATGAACGGCCTCGAGGTATCATTCCAGGCCAAACCGATTCCGGGAGTTGCCGGAAGCGGTGAACATACGCATGTCGGTCTTGCGGCAAAAATGAGCAATGGGAAAATCGTCAACCTGATGTCTCCGCCAAATCTTAAAGAGAATTTTCTTTCAGCAATCGGTTACGGTGCTATGATGGGACTCTTAAAAAACTACGAGGTCTTAAACCCTCTAATCTCGGCAACCAATGACTCGCTGAACCGCCTGAAATCGGGATTTGAGGCGCCGATCTGCATCGTGACTTCCCTTGGCATTACGCCTGATGTGCCTTCGAGAAACAGGACGATTCTGGCCGGTTTGGTCAGAGACATTGACAACCCGATGGCAACTCGGATAGAGATGCGCTCGCCCAACCCTTATACGAATACATATCTTGCGCTTGCCGGTTTTTATCTCACAATGCTTGATGGTATCAAAGCCTGCATCGAATCAGGAAAGAACTTGGATCAGCTGTGTGCAGAGTTATCTAAAAAGCAGGGTCAGGAAGGCTTTTATTTGGAAAAGAACAGAGAATACCGTTCCGAGAAAGACGTCTATGATGATTTTACGGAGCAGGAGCGCAACAATCTTTTTGGGATACCGCCGGCTACAGTCTGGGAAAATATGAACGCCTTCAAAAAATATCCGGAGAAGAAGGCCGCACTGATGGCTGGAGATATTTTCCGCCCTGTCTTCATTGACTCCTTTGTCGAGGGTGCTTTAACCCGTTGGAAGACAGAGCTTGTCAACAGAATTTTGCCTGACTATCACGGAGAAATTATATGTATGCGACGCCTGCATGAAATCGGGACCTCGGCGTGGGATGACGCTCTCTGGAACAGGATCAGCGAGATAAAACATTCCCTGCTGAAAGACAGTGTTGATGGCTATTGCCTGGCAACCTTGATACGCCGGGCGGTTCAAGAAGAAGACTACGGCCTTACGTCGTCGCTCCAACTGAAATTCGCGGCACGCATGGCGGAAATCAGAACGCTCTATCATGAATACAAGCTCAACATAATTGATTAAGCAGATAGCAAAAAAAGGCGGCTTATGCCGCCTTTTTTGTGTATTGAGGCACTTGGGCAAATATGATAAAATAACTATGTATTTGTGACCTGCTTCAAGGAAGGGGTAAGCACTTGAAAGACAAGCAAAGCATTGATGCCGAAGTCCTTGATTATTATGAGAAGGAATTGAGCGACGCGGTTTTTTCAGGCTTGAAAATTATCCGTGCAGACAGCGGCTTTGTTGAAGTTAATGTCAAAATCAAAGACGAAGGTAACGTTGATGCGCGGGGAAAAGTAAAAACAAAGGTGCTGACAACACTTTGCGACATTGCATCAAGGCTTGCGGGAGCAAGCGCCGGCGTAAGGGCAGAAACAATCAGCATTACCGTTAACATCCAGGGCAATGAGGCAACGGGAGGGAACGCAATTGCGCTTGCCGAAGTTAAGCACCGGGGGCGTACAACGGTTGTCGCGGCAGCAGAAATCAAAACTTCTGCCGGGCGAATTCTGGCAACAAGCTTGTCAACAATGCGGGTTGAAGGTTTTTTTGACGAAATAACAGAAAAATGATAAAATAAAGCATTGCTAATTTAGAGATGTAACAAGATATAATTTTTGGCTAAGGCCTGGAGGTGGGAGGACAATATGGATTTTGCTCTAACAGAAGATCAATTGGAATTACAGGAAATGGTGAGGGAATTTGTCGAAAAGGAAATTACCCCATTTGCAGGGGAGATGGACAGAAACAATGAAGCCATGCCGGGATTGATGGACAAAGCAGCCGACATGGGACTACTAAACCTGATTGTTCCAGAGGAATATGGCGGTCCGGGCCTGGACAGTGTTGCAGTTGCTACGATTTATGAGGAGCTTGGCAAAGGCTGCGCCGGTATTGCCACTTCGATAGCGGCAAATGCCCTTGCATCCTATCCTATTTTGCTGAGCGGAACCGAAGAACAGAAAAAAACGCACTGCGACTTATTGAATGAAGGCGGGCTTGCCGCTTTTGCACTGACCGAGCCAAATGCCGGCTCAGATGCGGGCGGCGTGGCAACTAAGGCTGTCAAAGACGGTGACAACTATATTCTCAACGGCACAAAGGCGTTCATTACAAATGCCGGTGTCGCGGACACTTTTCTGATTTTTGCCAATACGAGAAAAACCGGCGGGATAAGGGGCTTGACAGCTTTTATTGTACCGAAGGGCACGCCGGGCTTCAAGGTGGGTAAAAAAGAGGACAAGATGGGCATCCGCCCCTCCTATACCTGTGAATTAATTCTCCAGGACGTGGTAGTCCCGGCCAGCAGTCGCGTGGGCAGGGAAGGCGAAGGCTTCAGAATTGCGATGAACACCCTTGATTCGGCTCGTCCCTTTGTCGGTGCCGTTTCCGTTGGTTTGGCACAGGCTGCTCTTGATATTGCCGTAAAATACTCGAAAGAAAGAAAGCAATTCGGACAGCCGATTGCGTCCTTTCAAATGATTCAGGCCATGGTTGCCGATATGGCCATAAAAGTAGAAACGGCAAGACTGCTTGTGCAGAAGGTTTGCTGGATGCGTGACCAAGGCATGAACTTCACCAAGGAAGCCGCCATGGCTAAGTGCTATGCGGCAGATGTCGCCATGCAGGTTACTACTGACGCCGTACAAATTATGGGCGGCTATGGCTATTCACGAGAATATCCAGTTGAAAAAATGATGCGTGATGCCAAGATAATGCAAATATACGAAGGAACCAACCAAATCCAGCGATTGGTCATTGCGAACAAGATTCTTTATTAATCTCTTTGTTGACTGAGAAGCAGCGCTATTTAGAGTAAATAGCGCTGCTTCTTCTTTTCTGATGGAGGCGCATGACAGGGTACAGTTGTTGGAGATGCTGTTTTTTGATATAATTAAATAATATTCTATGTGCAGGTTGGGAGAACCAAATGTCGGTGATGCTTATTTTACTGTTTGTTGTGGCCGTGGACCAGTCAACTAAATATCTTATAACCGCAAATATGATGGAGGGTGCGAGTATTCCTTTAATCAAAGGGATATTTCATTTGACTTATATTCTAAATTCGGGAGCCGCTTTTGGCATATTGGAGAACAGCCGCTGGTTCTTTGTGGCGGCTGCCGTGGGAGTATTGGGAGCGTTGTTTTATTGGCGGCGGCATATACGTAATGAGAAACCGCTTTTACGATTTGGCAGTGCTCTTTTCGCCGGGGGCGCCCTGGGCAATTTAATTGACCGGGTGCGGATTGGTATGGTTATTGACTTTTTTGATTTTCGTGTATGGCCTATCTTTAATGTGGCAGACATTGCAATTTGCGTGGGGGCAGGTTTAATCATATGGAGCATGTTAATGACGGAAGCCTAGACAACTCAAAATTAGGTTTGGAAGCGGCGGAAGAAACAGACGCCGGCACAAGAGCCGATGTTTTTCTTTCTGACAGAACCGGTCTGTCCAGGGCTAACATCCAGAAACTGATGGAAGCGGGAAGGGTTAAAATCGAAGCCAAGACTGTCAAGGCGAATTACAAGGTCAGACCGGGTGACAGCCTCACCATAAACTTCCCCGAACCGGAACGCCTTGAACTGGCTGCTGAGCCAATCCCTCTTGACATTCTTTACGAAGACGAGGACCTGATAGTTTTAAACAAAGCACGCGGCATGGTCGTGCATCCTGCTGCAGGAAACTATGGCGGCACCTTGGTTAATGCCCTTCTTTATCACTGCAAGAACCTTTCTGGCATCAACGGTGTGGTACGGCCGGGTATTGTCCATCGTTTGGACAAGGACACATCAGGCGTTATCGTTGTGGCGAAAAATGATGCTGCCCATCTTTCTTTGTCGGAACAAATACAGCATAAGACAGCCCGGAGAACTTATCTGGCGATAGTCAGAGGCAATGTCAAGCCGGACGAGGGGCGCATCGAAACTATGCTTGGCAGGGATGGGAAAGACAGGAAGAAGATGGCGGTAGTTGCAAAGAATGGAAGGAATGCCGTTACGGAGTTCGAGGTTCTTGAGCGCTACGGGCGTTTCACACTTGTTAAGTGTCGTCTGCTGACGGGACGTACTCATCAAATACGCGTTCACTTGGAGCATATTGGACATCCGGTTGTCGGCGACCCTAAATATTCGCCTCAGAAAATACCATTTGCCATCAGCGGCCAGGCCCTTCATTCCTACGAATTGACTCTGAGGCACCCGAGGACGGGGAGGGAGCTGAGTTTTGTTGCTCCTGTACCGCAGGATATGGAGAAAATGCTCAAGCGCCTTCGCAACGGGCAGTTTTAAAATAATTTGAAACCATAGGAGGACGTCGCCATGATTAAAAAGGTAAAAAAGAACAGTATAATGGATACCGAGGCCATGCGTCGTGCCATAGTACGTATCGCTCACGAAGTCATCGAAAAAAACAAGGGTGTTGAAAACGTTATTCTGGTCGGAATTCGTACGCGCGGCGTACCCTTGGCAAAACGCATCGCACAGGAAATCGAAAAAATCGAGAAGGTCAAGGTTCCTGTCGGTTCGTTGGATATAACGCTTTATCGTGACGATTTGTCGACTTTGGCATATAATCCGATTGTGCATGGTACTGAAATCGATCACGACATCAGCGGTAAAGTTGCGGTGCTTGTTGATGACGTTCTGTACACCGGACGCACGATCAGAGCCGCTTTGGACGCACTGATCGACATGGGTCGTCCTCAGGCTATCCAGTTGGCCGTCCTTATAGACCGCGGCCACAAGGAGCTGCCGATCAGAGCCGATTTTGTCGGGAAAAACGTTCCTACCGCGCAAAAAGAATTGATAGATGTTTCACTAAGTGAAAGCGATGGCTGTGACGAAGTGGTAATCAGCGAGATAGTTGCGGAATAGTATGAAAAGAGCCTGCTGCAAACGCAGCGGGCCTTCTTTTTTGCAGCTGAAGTTTAGCAGGTACTCTGTCCTTTTTGGCGAATAATATTATATATATAAAGCAGGGAGTTGATGCAGTTATGATTAAATCTTCTGAAAACGATGAGATTCTGTATCATATCGGAATTTCGCGTAAGATGGTTGAAGGAGCCGAATACGCGGTATTGCCGGGAGATCCCGGCAGGGTTCGTTTTCTTGCTGATAAAATCGGGCCGGCCAGGCATCTTGGAACGCACAGGGAATATACAAGTTATCTGGCGAAATTACAAGGAACTCCCGTTCTTGTTAGCTCCACGGGCATGGGAGGTCCGTCGGTAAGTATCGGTCTTGAGGAGCTTGCGCGGCTTGGCATCAAGAACTTCATAAGAGTCGGAACGACCGGCTCAATTCAGGATAATGTCGAACTCGCCGATTTGGTGATTAACAAGGGAGCGGTACGGCTTGACGGTGCTTCCCGGCATTACGCACCGCTGGAATTTCCGGCAGTTGCTTCTTTTGGACTCACGAGAGCTTTGATTGATGCAGCTTCTGAATTATCCCTGCCTTATCATGTGGGAATTTCTGTTTCGTCGGATACCTTCTGGCCCGGACAGGAAAGATACGACAGTTTCACCGGCTATGTTCCGAGGGCATTTCAAGGCACGCTCGAAGAATGGAGAATACTTGGCGCACTCAATTACGAAATGGAAACAGCGACACTTTTTGTCGCCGCTCAGGCCATGGGGCTATCGGCGGCCTCCGTCTGCGGTGTAATCGCCAAGAGAACCGCCGGAGAAAAGATTGCGCCTCCTGATGTTTACAAGCTTGCTTCAGAAAGGTTTGTCGATGTTTTGAAGCTGGCACTGGCAAAATTGATTATAAAGAAGGAATGATTTTATGAGCAGAGTCATTGTTTTACTGCTGGATTCATTTGGCATCGGTTATACTGAAGATGCCGAGCGCTTCGGTGACTATGGCGCTGACACGCTTGGTCATATAGCCGAATGGTGCGAGACGGAAAGAAAAAATGAAAAGGGGGAGCCACGGCCGCTATTTTTGCCTAACATGAACAAACTTGGCCTGGGTATAGTTGCCGCTAACAGCCGAAGGAGGCCGCTGCGTCTGCCGCTCGGACCTGAGGACGGCGTGCCTGCGGGAGCTTGTGGCTTCGCTTCGCCAATCAGCAGGGGTAAGGATACGCTAAGCGGCCATTGGGAAATTATGGGCGTGCCGGTCGAATTTGAATGGGGTTATTTTACCGATAAGGAAAAAAGCTTCCCAAAGGAATTGATTGACAGCCTGATAGTCAAAGGCAACCTTCCGGGGGTGCTTGGAGAAAAGCGAGCATCGGGAACAGAGATAATAAAGGAGCTCGGCGTCGAACACTGCAAAACAGGAAAACCAATAGTTTATACTTCCGCTGACAGTGTGCTGCAGATTGCTGCCCACGAGGAATATTTCGGACTTGAGCGCCTTTATGACTTGTGCAAGACTGCCTTTGAGCTTGTTCGGCCTTACCGCATTGCCCGTGTAATCGCGAGGCCTTTTCGCGGAGAAGGTCCTGAGGATTTCGTTCGTACCGGCAATCGCCATGATTATGCTGTGCCTGCAGTTGGGAAGACATTGCTGGATTTCATAGTGGAGAAGGGCGGCGAGGTGCACGCCATAGGAAAAATCGCCGACATCTTTGCTCACCGGGGCATTACGAAGCATTACCCGGCAACGGGGCTGGCAAACCTTTTTGCGCAGACAATGTCTGCCGTGTCTGCGGCTGAGGATAACAGCCTGATTTTCACAAATTTTGTCGATTTTGATTCATCCTTCGGTCATCGTCGTGACGTTGCAGGTTACGCGGCTGCCCTGGAACAAGTCGATAATCTTCTGCCTGCGGTGTTTGCCGCAATGGGCGAATCCGACGTTGGCCTGATTACCGCAGATCATGGCTGTGACCCCACCTGGCAAGGTTCCGATCATACACGAGAAAACATCCCGGTATTGTTTTTTGGCAAACAAGTCAAACCTCAGATTTTAAAGCCGATGGAGACGTTTTCGGATATAGGTCAGACACTGGCCGAGGTTCTTGGCCTGAAGCTTAATCATGGCAAGGCCGTAAAGATACTCTTTCAGGAGGTGTAAAAGCAATGAAGAGGATTGTTTTACTGGTTTTGGCTGCCTTTCTTTGTTTGGGAGGATTAGAAAGCAGGACGGAAGCGGCATTCGAATACAAGCCTGTTGCCTTTATCTTGCTTGACTATTCGGGTAATGCTTCAAAAGACGATTTCCTTTCCTGGCGCGAACAGGCAAGGCAAGCCTACTATGTGCCTTATTATGAAATAATCAAGACTTACGAGCCTACGGAAAAGGCGCTGAAGATAATCGCTGAAAGCGGCACAAGGACGTCCAAGCTGGAAAAGGCCACGCTGCAAAAAATTGCGGCGGAAGTGCCGGCAAAAGTAGTTGTTCTCCTGTGTGTCAATCAAATGGACGAAAGGCTTGTTCATTCCAGAGGATTTTATTGGCATGACGAAGGCGATTTGCTGCAGCAGGTAATTGCCTCTGCAGATATGTATGTTTACAAGGTGGAAAATGACAGAATGCTTAAGAACAAGCTGCGTCACTTCGAGATTGAAGACATACCCATCAGTACCTCAGCTACCGAAATAATCAAGTATGAATTGCGAAAATTAGTTAATAAAATGGAAAACCGGGAACAAATTTGACCACTAAATATAGCGTAAATTTTCTGCAAAATTATAATGGAGCACAATATGTTGTAAAAACACTTGACTTTCCCGCCGACATGTCGTATTATAAGTACGCAATCATCACAGGTGCGGAGGTAGAGCAACATGGTATTTGAAATGAATGGAGTGCAGGTAAACTGTGCCGACGGTATTACGGAAATGGAAGCTTCTGTTTATGTGGGTGAACAATTAAAGGTTATGCCGCATAAAACGCTATTGGCAGTCGATTTGTCCCTTGACGGCGAGGATGTTTTGGTAAAACCCCATTATGACAGCATCGTCAGAGTACGACGCATCACGGGTTACCTGAGCACGCTCCCGCGGTTCAATGACGCCAAGAAAAAAGAAGTACACGATCGTACTAACCATGTGTAAAAAAGAAGCCGCTGCCCGTTCAGCGGCTTCTTTAATTTTGCGCGATACCGGCTTGTGGCATTGTGTTAAGCCATGATAAAATTGTTGACAAGAGAGATAGTTTTCGGTGAGGGAGTGTTAAAAGTGGCAAAAGACAGTTCTTTCGACGTTGTTTCCCAGATAGATATGCAGGAAATGGACAACGCCGTTAATCAAACAAAGAAGGAAATAGCCCAACGTTTCGATTTTCGCGGTTCAAGCGCTAGTCTTGAGCTTGACGAAAAAAGCCTCAAGCTAACCGGGGAGGATGAATATAAGCTTACAGCCATATTGGACGTGCTCAGGCAGAGAATGGCTAAAAGGAATATACCTCTTAAATGTTTAAAGCCGGGGAAAGTGGAATCGGCAGCAAAAGGGACCGTACGTCAAAACGTTGAAATCGAGCAAGGGATACCGAAGGAAAAAGCTAGAGACATAATTGCAGCGATCAAAGCCTCTAAATTGAAGGTTTCGGCACAGATGCAAGACGACCAGGTAAGAGTTTCCGGAGCAAAGAAGGATGAACTGCAGGCCGTAATCCAGCTTCTTAAGCAGTCGGATTTCGGCATTGACCTGCAGTTTATCAATATGAGATAAAAAAGGCGGCGACTATGTAGCCGCCTTTTTTTAATGTTTGAAGGCAATTTTAACTTCAAAAAGACGATTCCAGGGGAAAGTGACAATATAGGTCGAGTCATGAAGAAAAGGATCTCTTTTGGAATGGTATGAGAAGAAAGAACGAGCCGCATTCTCAACATCCTCCTGTTTGCTGGAAAAGTCGTAAACAAGACTTTCACCATGTTTTCTTAGTGCCTTGGTCAACATCGGCCTGACATTGGACTGATATATCCAGTCGTCAAGATAGCGGGTTTTGAGCAAAAGCAGTCTGTCCTCTTCACGCATGTGTCTTGCAAGAATGCCTTGCGCAAGAGCAAAACCAATGGAGTTGTCAGCCGTGTTCCAGCCGGAGTAGGCTGAGGGGAGCGATAAAAGCCCTCTTTTGGCAATTTCTGTCAGGAATCCGTTGTCCGCCCCGTTGGAATAGGCAACATCGGCTATGGCCACAGACTTGCCTCCGCCCAGGAATTCCTCTATGCGTGTAATAAATCTTTTGTTTGCCGGTGAAGCAAAGTCGAGGTTGTCGCCGGCAGTAGAGTCTTTGGTCAACCCGTCATAAGGCGTGTTAATCGCCAGAACCAAATCGGCTTCTTCAAGCAGCTCTGTGGCATTTCCGCCAATAGCCTGTATTTGGTCGGGAACAGAAGAGGAAAGCCTCTGGTCTGAATAAAGAGGAAGAGTGTTCTTGCCGGCTCCTTCAGAATAGAAGGCATAGACAAAAGGGTCCGCCTTCCTTAGCTCATTGACTGATCTTGTCAGCAAGAGCAAGCCTAATTGATCTACGCCTGAAAGAATTTTAAAACGTTGGGCTGACAGGTCAATCGTGTCCCCGATTAATTTACGGCCTTCCAGGTTTGTCTGAGAAAGAGGAGCGTCGTCATCCTTTCCAATCAGTAGATAATGAAAGGTTTTCTTTCTTAACAGGTCAATCAGGCGGTGATTGACCTGCAGGTTCTTCGAGCGGCGGTCAAGCCAGTCATCGAGATGGTTTTTGGGAATGTCTTTAAGCAGTTTTTTCTTTTGATTTGCTTCGTCAGACGTCAACCCGTAACCGTCTTCCTTGTCAAATAATTGCGTAAGGGCAAAAATGGAACTGCCATAATGAGTGTAATAAGGAGGCTCGACCTTGCCAAAGCTTTGCCTGGGAGTGCGCATAATCGTCGAAAAGGCATAAAGCTTCAACCCCGGGTGTTCGTCCTTGAGCGTCTGGAAGTTGGAAACCATCTCTGCAAGTTCGTATAAGGAGCGTTCGTGAATGCGTGAGGCGACAAGGCCGCCGTAGACAAGGCTGTCAGTTGAAATAACGGCAATAGATGCATTTCGGGCATTCTGGCTTAGCCATTTCCATAGAGCTTCGGGCCGCCCGCTGCCGTTCCCGTTGGCCAAAAGTTTGGCGGGTGGCGTAACAAGCTCATAGCCTGAAAAATTTAATGATTGTTGTACGTAGTCCAGACAAACAGGCCTGTCATCAAGTGGGACATAAATGATTTTTTCGTTTGCTTGCGCTTGTATAAAGGAACTTAGCAAGAGAAGCAGAATCAGTGTCATAACCCGGGTTATAGTTTTCAGTGGAATCATCTCGCTTTATTAAAGTAAAATGATGAATATAAAACAATTATACTACTATTCCTGTAAATAATACAAAATGTTGACAAGAAATAATGGTGTGTTATAATTGATTTTAAATTAGAACAATTAAAGGTAATGCGAAGGAAGGCCCTTCAAAAAGGTCACACAGAGAAAACTGTCCTGGCTGGAAGCAGTTTGACTGATTGATAAGGCTTACCGCCTTCAAACCGACTTCGGAAAGTTTTAGGCGAGTATGAGGTTTCGTAAAACCGGCGTTAACGGTACTGAGTGGGCTCGTCGAGGGCCAAGCAGGGTGGAACCGCGGTTAACTCCGTCCCTTTAGGGGGCGGAGTTTTTTGTTTGTACCATCAATGATCATTTTCCCTGCAAGCAAGTCGGAAACGGGCAATTTTAGGAGGAAGAAAATGGATAAAATCAACGTGACTTTAAACGATGGAAGCAAGAGAGAATTTCCTGTGGGAGCTACGCTCCTTGAAATCGCTAAGAGCTTGTCACAAAAGCTTGGCAAGACTGCTTTGCTGGCAGTTGTGGATGGCGAGAACAGAGATCTGACAGAAGCGCTGGAAAAGGATGCAGCGGTGGAATTTGTCATGCCTGATACGCCCGAAGGCCTGCACGCCATCAGACACACGGCTGCCCATATCATGGCGCAGGCCATACAGCATTTGTTTCCGGGGACTAAGTTCGCCATTGGCCCCGCGATAGCTAACGGATTTTATTACGATGTTGACAGCGAGCATGTTTTTACGCCTGAGGATCTCGAAGCAATTGAAAAAGAAATGACAAAAATTGTTAAAGCAAATAACCAATTGGTGCGCAGAGAGCTGTCAAGGGAGGAAGCCCTGGCCCTTTTTGCAAAAATGGGTGACAACTACAAGGTTGAGCTAATCAACGACTTGCCTGAAGATGCGGTTATCAGCATTTACAGTCAGGGAGACTTCCTGGATTTGTGCAGAGGTCCGCACTGCCCCACGACGGGACGCGTGAAGGCATTCAAGCTGCAAAGCATTGCCGGAGCCTATTGGCGCGGCAACGAGAAAAACAAAATGCTGCAGCGCATCTACGGAACCGCCTTCAATACCAAGGAAGAACTTGACGATTATCTTAAGATGCTTGAAGAAGCGGCAAAGCGCGACCACCGCAAATTGGGAAGGGAACTTGACCTGTTCAGCATTCAGGAGGAAGGACCGGGATTTCCGTTCTTCCACCCTAACGGCATGATTGTCCGCAACGCGCTTGAAGAATATTGGCGGCAGGTTCACCGGGCATATGGTTATCAGGAAATCAAGACGCCGACCATTCTTTCGCGCAGCCTTTGGGAACAATCCGGTCATTGGGACCATTACCGTGAAAACATGTATTTTACGAAGATAGACGAGCTTGATTATGCAATTAAACCGATGAATTGTCCGGGCGGCATGTTGGTATACAAAACTAAGCCACACAGCTACAGAGAACTCCCGATCAGAGCCGGAGAACTCGGACTCGTGCACAGGCATGAGCTTTCGGGAGCGCTTCACGGGTTGTTTCGCGTACGCTGCTTCACTCAGGATGACGCCCATATTTTTATGACGCCGGACCAAATCAAGGACGAGATACAAAACGTCATCAAACTGTTTGACGAGGTTTACGGAACTTTCGGCCTGAAATATCATGCCGAGTTGTCGACGCGTCCGGAAAAGGCGATGGGTGACGAAAAAACCTGGGAAAAAACGACAAATGCATTGCGGGAAGCAATGGATGACTTTGGTCTTAAGTATATCGTCAACGAAGGAGACGGGGCTTTTTACGGGCCAAAGATTGACTTTCATCTGATGGATTCCATCGGCCGCACCTGGCAGTGCGGAACAATCCAGCTTGATATGCAGCTGCCTGAAAAGTTCGATCTGACCTATGTCGGCGAAGATGGACTCAAACACAGGCCGGTCATGATTCATCGTGTTGTTTACGGCAGCATTGAGCGTTTTATAGGTATTTTGATTGAACACTTCGCAGGGGCTTTCCCGGCATGGCTGGCGCCGACGCAGGTCAGAATCCTGCCGATAACCGAAAGACATATCGGATACGCACAAAAGCTTGCCGAAAAAATGTTTGACCTTGGCATAAGGGTTCACCTTGATGACCGCAATGAAAAAATCGGTTACAAAATTCGTGAGGCGCAGGTGCAAAAAATTCCCTACATGCTTGTTGTTGGAGACAAAGAAGTTGAAGACGGCACGGTATCGGTAAGAAGAAGAAGCGAAGGCGATCTTGGCGCTATGCCGGCGGATGACTTTGCGGCGTTATTGGTGAAGGAAGTTGCAGATAAGAAATAAGGTTTGACATAACACAGTGCTTGTGCTACAATGCATAGGTACGAAGTAGAAGCCATCCGCTTCTCACCTTGCGACCATTGTCCGACAGGGTTAAGAATCGTTTTATCAGCGGGTGGACTATTGCGTCCACCCGTTTATTATTTTTTGGAGGTGAATTGTTATAAGTAAGGAAAGCTTGCGTATCAATGAAGAAATCCGGGCTCGAGAGGTGCGTGTCGTTGCTGATGATGGCGAACAGCTTGGCATCATGTCCGGTCGAGATGCTTTAAACTTAGCTCTTGAACGTCATATGGATTTAGTTGAAATTGCGCCGAATGCAAAACCGCCTGTGTGCCGGATTATGGATTACGGCAAGTATCGTTACGAGCAGCAGAAGCGTGACAAGGAAGCTCGTAAAAAACAAAAAACTTTTGATGTTAAGGAAGTAAAGCTTCGTCCCGGTATAGAAGACCATGACTTTGATGTTAAATTCAAAAATGCCGTCAGATTTTTGGAAGACGGTGACAAGGTGAAGGTCACGATTATGTTCAGGGGCAGGGAGCTTTCCCATCCTGAGCTTGGCGAGGTTTTATTAATTAAAATGGCGAAGAAGCTTGAAGGCTTGGCAGTCATAGAAAGAGCTGCCAAATTGGAAGGCAAAAACATGATTATGATTGTGGCGCCAAAAATAAACAAATAATTGAGGAGGATGTTTCCATGCCAAAGATGAAAACTCGTAGAAGTGCCGCTAAACGCTTTAAAGTAACCGGTTCTGGTGAATTTAAACGATCCCAAGCGTTTACAAGCCATCTTCTTGAACATAAAGCACCTGCACGCAAGAGAAATCTGCGCAAGGCCGCGCTTGTTCACAAAACAGATCATGAACGCGTAGCAAAAATGCTGCCGTACGCATAATAACAGAGGAAATTTGAGGAGGATTAACCATGGCAAGAGTAAAAGTGGGCGTCACTGCGCACAGACGTCATAAAGCAATTTTGAAATTAGCAAAAGGTTACCGCGGCAGCAAGAGCAAGTTGTTCAGGAAAGCCAACGAAACCGTAATGAAAGCACTATCATACGCAAGGCGCGATCGTCGTACGAAGAAGCGCGAATTCCGCAACCTGTGGATTGCCCGTATCAATGCTGCAACCCGTGCCAACGGCATGAGCTACAGCAGGTTTATGTACGGTTTGAACAAGGCCGGTGTGGAAATGAACCGCAAGGTATTGGCAGATATGGCTATTTGCGATCCCGCTGCCTTCACCAAATTGGTAGAAGTGGCAAAAGCGGCTATTTAAAACTTATATTGTAATAATTTAGGCACCGTACGCATTTTAGCGTACGGTGCCTTTAGAATTCTATTGTGAAAAGGCTTTCATAGGTGTAAAATACTCGGTGTAGTAAAGGCGGAGAATCTGGAGGACACGTACGTGTTTATCATAAGCATTGGCAAACGTCTTGCTTCTTATCAGATAGCAGCGCTTACTTTTCTAATATTAATTTTGATAGGA
>JAAYIB010000163.1 GCA_012744295.1 Acholeplasmataceae bacterium | reverse complement strand
GTCTTGGCTATCTGCCCGGGATTTTTCTGGGCGAAAACAGACGCGACGAGAAGTTAAAGGTTGAAAGCACCGAGGACGAAATAATCACGCTCGATGAAATAGAAGGCGAGCCGATTCTGGTTGACGACGAGTCAGGGTTCCCCGCTTTTGACGATGTTCAGGTTGATGATGAAACTGCTCGATATATCGAGATCCTTGAACTTAAAAAGCTCGCTGAAAATGGGGACACCGACGCACAGGTGAAATTGGGCATCAAATATTACACTGGGGATGGCGTCACCAAGGACTACGCAGAAGCCGCCAGGTGGTACCAAAAGGCGGCCGCAAAAACTAATTCGACAGCTCTTTTCAATCTTGGCTTTCTTTACGCCTTTGGCCAGGGCGTACCCAAAAACCAAGAACTCGCTGCGAAATTCATGCGCCAAGCCGCAGACCAAGGCGACGCAACAATGCAGTTAATGTTAGGACGACTATTTTATAAATCAAACGTTTTGCCGCTTGATCACGCTGAAGCAGCCTACTGGTTCAATGAGGCCGCGCAGCAAGGCCATCTGGATGCGCAGCGGTTGCTTGGCTATATGTATATGTTCGGCCAGGGAGTGCAAGTGGACTATATCAAGGCATACTCTTTGCTTAAAGTGCCCGCCGAACAAGGTGATATGTTCTCGCAAATGTTTCTGGGAAGAATGTACTACTTTGGGGGAGGTGTTGAAAAGAATTATGCCGAAGCAGCTCGATGGTACCGCAAAGCGGCGGAACAAGGGAATATTTGGGCGCAGTCGTTTCTGGGACTGATGTACTACTCTGGAGAAGGTGTGGAAAAGAATTATGCCGAAGCGGCCCGATGGTTCCGTAAGGCTGCGGATCAGGGGGACGCAGACTCACAAGGAATGCTCGGCGATATGTATTACAATGGGCATGGTTTCGTCAAAAATCCGAAGCAGGCATACATTTGGGCATTGATTGCCTCAGCCCGAGGTGTTGAAGAAACTATGCAAGAGGCACTGAATACATTGCTGGAATTGTGCGAAAATGATCCTTATCTCACGGCAAACGACATCCGCGAAGCGCGTGAAATAGCAAGCCAATGGAAGCCAGCGCCAATTACCGGTCAACAGAGTCCTGACTCCGAACCGTTCCAGCCGTTTCTCCAAGACAAAGACCGATCGGAACTAGAAATCAGTGCCACGGGGTCGGGGTTTGTCATCAGCGCGGACGGTTACTTTCTAACATGCGCCCACGTTGTTGAGGGCGCGCGCACAGTCAAGGTACGGATTGGCGAAAAGACGCATGCATCCAAAATTGTTTGTGTCGACGGAAACAACGACGTTGCTCTTCTTAAGATTGAGGGATCGGACTTCTCACCGCTCCCCCTGGCCGGAATCCCCCCCGAAATGGGGGACAAGGTATTTACGGTCGGTTATCCGAATCTTCAGATTCAAGGTTCTGCCCCAAAATACACCGAGGGGGTGGTCAGCGCTTTATCCGGCATTCGTGACGACATCCGAATGATGCAGATTACTGTGCCGATACAAGGTGGAAATTCCGGCGGAGTCTTGGCAGATGCAAACGGAAGTGCTGTGGGCCTGGTCATGTCGCAACTGAACGCCATAAACGTGTTCAAGTATACTGGCAACATTCCACAAAACGTAAATTTCGCAGTGAAGATCAGTTATGCTCAACCGCTGATTCAATCTGTCCCTGGCCTAAGCCGCCGTCTGCGGCAACAAGCCGGGTTGCTGACAAAGTCCAATCCTGTTAAGGCGGTTGAAGCGGCAACCGGCCTTGTGATCATTTATGAATAGGCCGCCGCGCTCGTGTAAGGGCGCGTTCCTGCTTGTTCGGGGCGCTCGTGACGTGCTACCTTTAACCCCATGACAGTGCAAGCGTTCATCGCCAAGTGGCGCAAGGTTGAACTGAAGGAGCGTTCCGCCGCGCAGGAGCATTTCCTCGACTTGTGCAACGTCTTCGAGCATCCCACACCCGCCTTTGCCGACCCCACAGGCGAAACCTTCTGCTTCGAGAAGGGCGCCGCCAAGCACGGCGGGGGCGACGGCTTCGCCATGCCTATGGTCCATCAGGGAACGTGAGACTTGATGCCAGAGACTCCTGAACAGATAGCGCGCCGCGAGATTGATGCGAAACTCATCGCGTCGGGCTGGATTGTGC
>JAAYIB010000162.1 GCA_012744295.1 Acholeplasmataceae bacterium | reverse complement strand
CCCCGCCTGCCGTTACTATTGCTTCGGCGATGGGGCGCGTTCCCGTAATCGGGAAGGTTAAATTCTTTAATGAATGCAATATTCGCTGTCTTTCCTGCTTCGAAATTTGGTTTGCAGGCTTTTCAGGATCTATGAAGGCTGCATCCAAAACAATGGGGATAAGACGTGCCGGCAGCAAATCCTTCATTGCGTTGACAATTTGCTTGTTGATGTATTTTTTAAAATCCCTCTGCAGCCTTGCATCAAGAGTCGGTTCGTCAAGAGCAGGCTTCAAGTCAATCAAGAGGTCCAGATCCTTGCTCTTTTTGTCTGCAGCAGTCTTGCTGAGTGACAGTATAATTGGTCCCGAGAAGCCAAAATGCGTAAAAATCATTTCGCCAAACTCCGCAGCCATAAGCTTCGTCCCTGCATAAACCGATGCCTTGACATTGCGCAGAGAAAGTCCCTGGAGTTTACAAATATATGCCGAGTCGGAAGTCAAGGGTACCAGTGAAGGCTTAAGCGATACAATCGTGTGTCCGCACGCTTTTGCCAAAAGATAGCCGCCTCCGTCAGAACCTGTTCCGTGATAGGATGCGCCTCCCGTAGCCAGAACAATCTTGTCAGCGATGTGTTTTTTACCATCAAGCGTCTTCACTCCAAGCGTTTTACCCTCTTGAAGTAAGATTTCCGACACTGTTTGCGAATAAATTATTTTTCCGCCTTTTTCCTGGAAAATTTTTATAAACTTGTCAACAACATCTTTAGCCTTGTCGCTGACCGGAAAAACCCGACCGCCTCTCTCCACCTTCGTCATAAGCCCATTGTCTTCCAGCAGGGCTACTAAGTTTCTATTGGAAAACCTGCTGAAGGCTCCATTCAGAAATCGGCCATTGCCTGGCATGTTGCGAATAAATTCCTCCTTTTCGCAGTCATTCGTCAGATTGCACCGGCCTTTCCCGGTTATAAGCAGTTTGCGTCCGGCCGCCGGCATCTTTTCCAGGATTGTCACGTCCGCACCGCTCGTGACTGCGGCAATTCCTGCCAGCAATCCGGCCGCACCGGCGCCGATAATCAAGACCTTATTCATCAGTTCCTACCACCTTCTGCAGCGCGGCAAGTTCTTCCTCGGCAAGGGGCCGCGCCTGTCCGCGTTTCAGACCATTAAGAGTTAAATTGGCAATTTTATACCTGAGCAGCTGCCTGACCGGAAAACCGATATAATCGCACATTCTACGGACCTGGCGGTTTTTGCCCTCATGAATTGTTATTGCGAATAGTGTTGTATTTTTATCATGGTCATAAGCAAGTAAGTCAATTATCGCCGGCGCAGTCACCCCGTCTTCCAGTTTGACGCCTATACGCAGCAAATCAAGCTTCTCTTGCGGGACAAGACCGACAACCAGAACACGGTATGACTTCTTGATTTCGTTTTTAGGATGCATAATGCTCTGAGCCAGCAAACCGTCGTTTGTCAGCAAGAGCAGGCCCTCAGTGTTGTAATCAAGACGGCCGACAGGAAATACGCGGGCCGGCAGACTATCCAGATAATCAGCAACCGTTTTTCTACCCTGGGGGTCCGACAATGTTGTGACGACACCCCGCGGTTTGTAAAATATGTAATAAATCTTGCCTTCGCGCTTTATCGGCTTATCGTCAACGGTGACAAACGCTTTCGGCCCGAACTTTGCTCCGAGTTCCTTAACAGGTTTGCCGTTAACTTTGACCCTGCCTGACAGAATGATTTTTTCAGCTACGCGTCTTGAAGCCACCCCAGCTGCGGCAAGTATTTTTTGCAGTCGTTCTTCCATTTGTTACCCCTATCTTAATAAAACTATAATTTATCACGGCAGTTCTGAGCATTTGTCAGCGCCGTCTGATTCCGGCGAAGTATCTTCGTCATTCCTGATTTGCGTGTTTTCCGTAAGCACCGCAAGTGCTTCCTCAGGCAATGGCGGCAAATCAGATAATGAAGAAAATGCAAAAGTGGTCAGGAAAAGGTCGGTTGTTCCATACAGCAGAGGACGACCTAATGACTCCTTCCTTCCTACTTCACAGATAAGTCCTGTTTCTGTCAAATTGTTGACGACGCCGTCAACCTTTACACCTCTGATCGCTTCCATTTCCGCCCTGGTAACAGGCTGACGGTAAGCAATTATTGCAAGGGTTTCCAATGCCGCCGTAGAAAGGCGAATTTCATGCAGTTCTGACAGCCTGCGAATAAGTCCATCATGCTCCGACTTGGTTACCAGCTGACAGCCTCCCGCCACACGACGCAGACAAATACCCCGATTCTCCTGCTGATATTCTTCATCCAGCAAGGCGAGCAGGCGATTGACCGTCTCTACTTCCACTTCGAGAATTTCGGCTATCCGGGTTTCGGATAAAGGGTCGCCCGAGGCAAAAAGCAGCGCCTCGACATGGCTGCGGTAGGAATCATAAAACATCGCTCTGGTCCTCCCGTAAAAAAACATAGATACTTGCAAAAGGAACCGTTTGTCTGACGATAATCCGCTTTAGCCGCAACAGCTCAAGCAGTGCCAGAAACAAGGCAATAATTTCACCCCGGTTGTTTTCAGATGTAAAAAAGGAGGCAAATGCGATTGAGCCTCCTTCAACTTGCAGGACTCGCTCAATTTCTCTCATTTTGTCCTGAACATTGAATTTTTGCCGCTCAATGACCGCGGGCGGAATATCTTCCGGCCGCATTAATTTTAGCAGTGCCTCTAAAAGTTTAGAATAATCCATCTGCTTAATTTTACGAACAGCACCGACAGCTGCAGCCGGTTGCCGATAATGCTGTCTTAAGGCTCTTGCACGGGCTTCGGCCAATAATGATGCCTGCAGCTTTACTTTTTTGTATTCCAGAAGCATTTCTATTAAAAACTGCCGCGGGTCAGAATCTTCTTCCCCGCTTGCAGCCGGCAGCTTGGGCAGCAGCATTCGCGACTTGATTTGCAGCAAGGTAGCCGCCATTACCAAAAAATCGCTCGCAATATCAACGTCATATTCTCTCATAGTATTCAAATATGAAATATATTGCTCGGTTATTTCAACAATAGGTATGTCATAAATATCGAGCTTGTCTTTGTCGAGCAAATGCATCAGCAAATCGAGAGGCCCTTCAAAGGTAGCGATCCTTATGCTGTAATCCGGCATGTTATCCCCTGCCTCTATAATACGTTCATAGCTCTTTTAATCTCTTCCATGTTGGACGAGGCAACCTTCCCGGCTCTTTCGGCGCCATACTCAAGCACCTCTTTTATGAAGGCAGGCTTCTTTTTAAGTTCTTCCCTGCGTAAATGGATATCGGCGAGCAAACAGTTCATTTTTTCAGCCAGACAATTTTTGCACTGGACGCAGCCAATTTCTCCGGCTCTGCATTTATCTGCTATTTCATCGCTGTTTTCCCGGTTAAATACTTTGTGAAAAGTATAAACGGTACAAACATCAGGATTTCCCTTGTCTGTTTTCTTGATCCTTTGCGGGTCAGTAACCATCATCCGGATTCTTTCCTTCATTTCAGCGGAGCCTGCGCCGAAAGGTATCGTGTTGCCGTAGGACTTACTCATCTTACGCCCGTCAATGCCCGGAAGAACCTTGGCTTGGGAATAAACGGCACGGGGCTCGGGAAATACTTCCTTCTTGTAAAGATGGTTAAACCGCCTGACGATTTCACGCGTCAGCTCAAGGTGTGCTGCCTGATCCTCGCCGACGGGAACGCACGTTGCCTTGTAAAGCATGATGTCTGCGGCCATCAGAACGGGATATCCTAAAAAGCCGTAGGTGTTTATGTCCTTGCCCAGTTCGCCAAGCTGGAGCAACTTGTCCTTGTAGGTTGGGACGCGCTCAAGCCAGGATAACGGGGTACTCATCGCGAGCAGCAAAAAGAGTTCTGCATGTTCCTTGACTTTCGACTGAACAAAAATAACGTTTTTTTCAGGGTCCAAACCGGCGCTCAGCCAGTCTAAAGCCATTTCGTAAATGTTTTCCTGAAGCTTTGAGGTATCTTCAAAAGAAGAGGTTAACGAATGCAGATCAACGATAGAAAAAAAACACTCATACTCTTCCTGTAATTTAACCCAGTTCTCGAGAGCACCCATATAGTTGCCCAAATGGAAGCGCCCTGAAGGCTGCATCCCGCTGAAGATTCTTTCCCTTGACATTTCGGCATCCCCTTTTTCTTTGGTCTTCCATCAAAAAAATATTGATACAAGTAATGAAGCCGCCTTGAGGAACGCACCGGCTAACGGGCTTATTATTATCCCAACGGCTCCTGTCAGCAATAATGCAATCAAAATATAGAAGCTGTAAGGCTCAATTTTGGAAAATTCATAGGCCTGCCTTGGCGGCAGCAAGGACATTAGTATCTTTGACCCGTCCAATGGCGGCAAGGGAAGCAAATTGAAAAACGCGAACCAGACATTATACAACTGTGTCCACACCAAAAACGTATAGACGCCACCAGTCAACATTTCGAACTTACCCATTCCGGCAATCAGAAACGTTCCCAAAAAAGCGAGAAAAAGGTTTGCTCCGGGACCTGCGAGGGAAACCTTCAGCAAATCCTCTTTTGGCTTGCGGAAATAAGAAGGATTGATGCCAACTGGCTTCGCCCAGCCGAAACCGACGAAAAGCAGCATCAGGGTTCCGAATATGTCCAAATGAGCTAATGGATTCAAAGTTAGACGCCCTACGGCCTTAGGCGTTGGGTCTCCCAGGGAATCAGCCGTTACGGCGTGTGCGTATTCATGCACGGTTATAGCAATAAGCAGCGCAGGAATACGATACAGAACATCTCCGTCAAAACCGAGCATTGACACACCTCCATTACTTACTAATACTATTCTATTATACAGGATTTTTTGTGAAAAGCAAAAACAAATAGAGCGCCATAACGCTATGACGCTCTGTTTCTCCTAACTCAACAGCCCAAAAACACAGGGTTTCGTTTCTCCTTGAAGGCAGTAATGCCCTCGGCGCAATCCTTTGTTCCCAAGAGCAGTGTTTGAACGGAAGCTTCCACGGCAAGAACATCATCGAGCTCGAGGTCGGTTCTGTTTAAGGTCGCCTTCGACAGCTCGATTGACAAAGGCGGAGAAGAAGCAAGCCTTAAAGCCATCTCCTCCGTTTTGACCACAAGCTCTTCATTGTTATAAAGCCTGTTTACCATACCCAACTTTTGCGCATCCCCTGCTGACAGCATATCTCCGGTAAACATTAGTTCCTTAGCTTTATGGAGGCCGACGGCTTTAGGTAAAAAGTACATGCCGCCGCAGTCCGGAACAAGTCCGACCTTGACGAAGCTTTGCGCGAACCTGGCACTTTCAACTGCGAAAACCAGATCGCAGGCAAGCATTAGATTGGCTCCTGCACCGGCCGCCACTCCGTTTACCATAGCGATTACGGCTTTGGGCAGTTTCGTAATTTTCCTGGCAAGCAAGCCAACCTTTTCAATGAAAGCTTTTTTTGCGGTAACTGATTCCAATGTTTCAAGGTAAGTCAAGTCGCCGCCGGCACAAAAGGCCTTGCCGGCACCGGTAATAATGATGGACCGGATCCCTTCATCTGCCGCTGCTTCATCAAGCGCGGCATGAAGTTCCTCCACAAGTATGTCATTCATCGAATTCAAGCTTTGCGGGCGATTAAGCGTAATCCAGGCCACCGCCTCTTTTTTTTGATACAAAACAGCTTTTTCCATTAAGCATCCTCCTTTCTATGAAAAGATATTGTAAGACCTGAAAAGGTATGTTGAACAAAAGAATGCCAGCCTATTTGTCGGTTTTTAAGGGCACTATATCGATTACGACGATTTCCGGACCGGCTCCCAGGCGCACGGGAATTCCGAAATAACCATAGCCGGAAGTAACGATTGCCGTCATATCTCCGAAGTTTTTCCGGCCATAGTTAAAGTCATTGACTAAAGCTGTAAGAACATGGTTTGGAAAGAAGGCGCCCCCATGTGTGTGACCGGCAAGATAAAGGTCATAACCAGCGTCGCTTGCGGTCTTAATTCTGCGCGGCTGGTGTTCGAGCAAGATATTGAAAACATTTTTTCTGCTGTCAAGGTTTCCGGCAAGGTATTCCGCGCTCCGGTCTTTGCTGTAATCCGTAAGCCCTACAACGCTTATCTGGCCGTATTCGGTGTTTTTGTCAATTAGGACATTTACATTCATCCTTGCAAGATCACTTGCCAACTCGTTATAACTTTGGCCTAAATAATCGTGGTTGCCGAAAACAGCGGAGACGCCGAGTTTTGAATCAATCTTAGCCAGAGGCAAAAGGCTTTGCTGCCTTTTTACGACGTCATAATCATTGTCAATAATATCCCCGCCAAGAAGTACAATGTCTGCGTTTTGTCCATTAACTTCTTTTACGAATTGTTCAGCATAGCTTCTGCCTAAAAAGAAGCCAAGATGCAAATCGCTGGCAAAAACAATACGGGTAGGCTTATCGACTTTAACGCTCAAAATTTTTTCATGCCGGACGGTCGGGTTGTAAGCCTCGAAAAAGCCGGCCGTCATACAGGCAATAATGAATAAAATGCCTGCTCTTGTCAAGCGCCGCATGATCACTGAAGAGCTTGCACCTTTTGTGCTAAAGCTCTTCAGCACAAAAGACAGGTAT
>JAAYIB010000161.1 GCA_012744295.1 Acholeplasmataceae bacterium | reverse complement strand
GGGCAAACCTTTTCACAAAACTTCAATTACGCGTATTCGTATCGGCCTACTATGATATGGCACGTCGAGTGCGTAGCGTTGATAGAACGGAAAAAGCCTTAAACAATAATTGTTTGTGGATTTATCAAAAAATAAAATTTGTGCTTTATGTTCCCCTAAACTTCGGTTTGGGGGATTTCTTGCTTGATACGGGGGTAAAATAAAGGATTTTGCGAAAAGGTATGGAAGATTACAAACATTGCAACTTGCTTAACCGAGTCTGTTCTGAAGAGAATTTTTAAAAATACGGATACATTGAATAATGGTATAAAGACGTGAAGAAGTTCATCAAATATAATGTAATTGATGCAGTTCGACGTTCAAAAGCTTGAGGAATATGCCCTGAGAATTTCCGGTGAAAATGGACATTTCAAATGGACATTTCAATCGGTCAGTTTTTGGGGGCTGGTCATTATATATTCAGACAAGTTGCTTGTGCAATGTTGGAGGTGAGAATATGAGAACATGGTTAAATCAACATCGAAGCTTGTTGATTGTTGCAGGCATAGTAATCGGGCTGCTTGGGTTTTCCTGGTTTACTTTTGCCTCAAGGCTGGGGCAGGCATTGCAGGATTACATAGTAGATCGTTACAGTCAGGATGTAAATGGGCGAGTTCAAGTTGGCAGTGCAGACTTGTCCATCTTTGGTTGGGTTTATATAAAAGATGTGTCGCTTTATTCCCAAAAAGGAGATTTATTGGCGCATCTTCCGGTAATAAAGCTGCAGTATAACTGGTCTGATCTGGTAAGGGAGAACTTTGGCATATCCCGCATTGAAAATATAACGGCGGAGGGTGCCGAGCTTTGGGTGCAGGAAGAAAAAAGTCATTGGAACTGGGAGAATTTTATCAAGGAAGACCAGGGCAAAGAAAATAAATTTCAGGGGAAATTGCAAATCCTATCGGCAAAGATACATGGAAAAGCGCTTTCAATGACAAAAACTATAGATGAGGCGAGCGGAAGCATCGATTTTTATGCCTATCCGGATTTAGGCATCAGTTTTAAGGGGAAAATAGGTCAATCCGTTCTAAATATTGACGGCAATTGGAACAATGGGCAATTTTCAATGATCTCCATCAAGAGCGATATTCTTAATTTGTCGGATTTCCGCGATTCCATGCCCACTATTCAAGACATCAGAATAGAAGATGGTAAAATAACCGCACTGACGATCACAACAAAACGGGACGCCAAGGGCGTTGCGACTTGGCAGACGGAAGGGGCTTTTTCGGGACTGCAACTGACCGGCAAGAAAAATATTACGGATGGCAAAGGACTTTTTAGCGGCAATCAGGACGGGATTAAACTATCGGAAACGAGTTTTATTATTTCAGGGCAGCAGACATCCGGACAAGGAACTTTGTCGTGGCCTAAAGGGGTGGCGAGGATTGACGCTGTCTTTTCTGTTCCGGACCTTGACCTGAACGCCTTTATGTCCGGGCTGAAGGTTCAAAGGCCGATAGCCTGTCAGTTGAAAGTAACAGGAGCATTGACTGAACCTGAGATTTCCGGCAGTTTCAGCATCCCACAGGCAATATTCAGCAATATGGAGGTAGATGGGATAGTTGGCAATTTCCAATACTTTGAAAGCCGAATGTTGCTGAAAGATGTTCGCGGGTCAGTCTATCAAGGAAAAGTAGGGGCTGAGGGTTCAGTAAGGCTAAATGATGAGAGCTACGAACTTGACGCATCCGGAGTAGGACTTGACAGTTCCAGGCTAACGGACAAGGATGTGAAAGGCCCGCTTGACTTTAGCGGACGCGTCAGCGGCAAGGGCGAAACGGCGGTAACTCGGGGAACGTTTTCAATTCGCGATGGCAAGGCTTACGGCATACCTTTTCTGAAAATGACGGGAAATTTTGTCAGACGAGGTGAAGTAACGGAGCTTTCCAATATCGCCATGGAGACGGTTGGCGGAACAATTTATCCGGAACAGTTGTCCAAGGAGGTTTTGGAACGGCTTAATACGTTCGAAAAGCCGGCATTTAATACGGAAAGCGTCAAGGAAGAAGCGAAAAAGCGGTTAGAAGAGAATATAAAAAAAGAGCAGAATAAGCTTTTGCTTGATATATTCCGTTAAGATTTGAAAGGTCACAACTTTAGCAGTTATTTTGCAACCGGAGCCTTTTTAGCAACATCTGTTTATTGAGGCCGTCCAATTTTAATTGGACGGCTATTTTATTTATCAAGAAATAGCTTTTTGGTATCTTGGTAAAAGCGTACACTAAAATAGAATGTTTTAAGAAGAGTCGTCAAATGTCAGAATATATGGTAAAATAAAAATATCAGAATAAATTGTATTTTCAGTTAAACTTACATTTAAATATGGCATAAAAAAAGAAGCCGTAGGGCCGTAAAAGTCAAGTCCAAAATCTTGTGTAAAATTATCGGCACAATATTTAATGGTCTTACATCTTGATATAATTTCTCGCAGCATATTCCCACTGTTCCGACTGATCTATCAATAAAGCTCCAATCAAACGATTTGCAGACGATACATTAGGAAATATGCGAATAATTCTTTCCCGCCTGCGTAATTCTTCATTTAGCCTTTCTAAAAGGTTTGTGCTTCGCAACCGTGAATTTCTCCCACCGGATGTAATATATTGAAACGCGTCTTCAAAGCCTTCATCCAAGATAGTGCAAGCGGTTTTATATTTGCGGTCATCAATGTAGGTCTCTGTTATCTTTGCTTTGGTTTTTCTTGCAATGTCTATATCAGTAAACTTGAACAATGCTTTGATCTGTTCACGAAAGGCAACGGAATCTTTTTTGGGGATACTTGCAAAGATATTACGCAGGAAATGTACCTGACAACGTTGCCATGACACATTGGTAAATGATTTCTTAATTGATGCCACCAGCCCTTTGTGAGCATCAGAAGTGATCATCTGGACACCCTGCAAATTTCTTGCTTTTAAGTACTCGAAGAAGTGGGACCAGCTTTCCTCACTTTCACCATTTTGAATAAGGAAGCCAAGAACTTTGCGACCGCCTTCTTGTGAAAAGCCTATCGCTATATGGCAGCTTTTTGAGATGACTCGTTCTTCTTCGCGTACCTTAAGATATATTACATCAACCATGAGATAGGGATAGCATTCATTGTTTAAGGAACTGTGCTGCCATTTTGCAACTATTTCGTCAAGATCCTTAGTAAGAGTTGAAACCAACGATTTAGAAATCTTTTTCCCACAGAGTTCTTCAACTATTTTAGTTACTTTGCGCGTAGAAACACCGGAAATGTACATTTCAAGCATAGCGGCAAGTAATGCTTTTTCATTACGCTGATAACGCTCAAAAACAGACGGCGAGAATTTGCCGTCGCGCGTACGGGGAACCCTAAGCTCCAGTGTTCCGACTCTGGTTGTAAAATCGCGCTCATAATACCCATTGCGGTAACTTACCCGTTCTTCGCTGCGTTCATAGTCGCTGGCATTAATGTAATCACTGCGTTCTTGTTCCATAAGCTGGTTAAAAACCATGGTTAATATCTTTTTTGATACATCATTTTCAACAGATTGTTGAATTAGGCTTTGAATATCTTCTGCAGTCATTGTAAAATGTACTTGGGTCATCTTAATCCTCCTAAGGCATATTTTCTTTGGTCAGAAAAATTGTACCTTAAAAAGGGTTTTGATGACTCTTTCTTTTTACACAATTATATGGACTTTATCGAAAACTGAAATTTTTTTCTAAACCTTAAAGCTGCAAAACTGCGGTTTTGGATTGTGAGAAGACAGCCCGTCCGGAAAACAACGCAGGCGGCACAGAGTCAGCGGCATTGCTTTTGATGGCCGTGCTGTCACTTGTATTTCTACGGAAGCTCAGTATTTGCTTCGTTAGGGGGTGACAAGCATTGAAGAAAGACTTATCAGGGATGTCATTAAAAGAATTGTGGGAATTGTTTCCGGTTATTCTAAAAGAACACAATCCCCTATACAAAGAATGGTATGAAAGCGAAGTAAGACTGCTTAGTGCTTGTATCAGCAAAGACGATATGAAGCGCGTCAGCCATATCGGAAGCAGTGCGGTCGAAGGATTGATTTCAAAACCGATCGTTGACATTTTAATGGAGGTGGGAAATAACTGCCACGCCGGCAATCTAATCAAAAACCTGAAAAATAATGGCTGGAGGCTGATGTCAAGTCGGTACGAACCGGTTTTCCATCTTGTATTTAATAAAGGTTATACGGAAAATGGATACGCGGAAAAGGTATATCATCTTCACGTAAGGCACATAGGTGATTGGGATGAGTTGTATTTCAGAGATTACCTGGGCGGGCATCCTGATGTCGCCTCCTTGTATGGAAAACTCAAACTAAAACTGGGCAAGGACTATGAACACGACAGGGACGGATACACAGAGGCAAAAAAAGAGTTTATTATGAGGCATACGGAAAAAGCAAAAGTCGAATATGCAGGCAGGTACAGCCCCCAATGATTTGCCGCGTTTCATCCTCATGCTGCTTTAAAGACCCACCTCGGGCAAACCGACATCATTCAGCAGTTTTACACTATGAAAAGAATTATCTCTGTGATATGATGTTACCAAAGTTTGGACAGGGGGCGTAGTCGGTATGTACAGCCGTAATATTGATGTTGTCATTGCCAGCCGCAGCGAAAGTCTATCCCAATTGCTTGCCGGGGTGCCGATGTCGGAAGAGTTCAACGTATCTCTGACCCGGACGGACACAACGACGGAAAACAACCCTTTGTATTGTGACATTCTTATATGTGATTTTGACGGCAATGAGCTAAGAAGCATCGAAGACGTATCG
>JAAYIB010000160.1 GCA_012744295.1 Acholeplasmataceae bacterium | reverse complement strand
GTCTTTAGTGGGGGAGAGTTTGTTATTATATGAACATAGCGGTAGCGGGAACGGGATACGTGGGATTGGTGGCAGGAGTGTGCTTTGCACAGGTCGGGCACAATGTCACCTGCGTGGATGTGGACGAAAGGAAGGTTGCGCTGATGCAGTCCGGCGTGTAGCCGATCTACGAGGCTGATCTGGAAGACCTGATGTGCAAGAACTTTGCCGCGGGCCGTCTGCATTACACGACGGACTATGCTGCCGCCTACAGGGACGCTGACGCCATCTTTATCGGTGTCGGCACTCCCGAGCGCGCCGACGGCTCGGCTGATCTGACTTACGTGAAAATCGTTGCCCGCCAGATTGCTGAGACGGTTGAGAGGGACTGCCTTGTCGTTGTGAAGTCGACAGTGCCCATCGGCACCAATGACGAGCTGGAATGCCTGCTGCGGGAAGCTCTCGTGCATGACGTGCAGGTGGAAGTAGCGTCCAATCCCGAATTCCTGGCGCAGGGTACGGCCGTACGCGATACGCTGCAGGCCGCACGCATTGTCATCGGTACGGAGAGCAGGGAAGCGGAAGCAAAGATGCTTGAAATCTACAAGCCCTTCAACCTGCCGATTGTGTCGGTCAGCCGTCGCTCCGCGGAGATGATCAAATATGCCTCGAACGATTTCCTGGCGCTGAAGATTTCCTACATGAACGATATCGCTAACCTTTGCGAGCTGGTGGGGGCGAATGTGCAGGACGTGGCGAGGGGCATGTCCTATGATGAGCGTATCGGCGACAAGTTCCTGAATGCCGGCATCGGCTACGGCGGCTCGTGCTTCCCGAAGGATACGAAGGCTTTGGAGTTTTTGGCCAGGCGGTTCGGTTACGAATTGAAAACCGTAAAGGCCGCGATCGAGGTCAATTCCCGGCAGAAGCTAACGCTGTATCGCAAGGCTGTCCAAAGGCTGACCTGCTTCGACGGTCTGAAGGTCGCGGTGCTGGGCCTGACCTTCAAGGCCGGCACGGATGATCTGCGCGAGGCGCCTTCCATAGACAACGTTGAGCTCTTGCTGGGGCAGGGAGCAGACATCTGCGCTTATGATCCTGTCGGCACCGGAAATTTCAGGAAGATGTACCCGGAGGGCAGGCACGGCTGTGGCAGCATTGCCTATGCCAAGAGCCCACAAGAGGCGCTGCAGGGTGCAAACCTTTGCTTTATCTTTACCGAGTGGCAGGAGATCAAGGCTGTCACGCCTGACGCCTACAAGACACTGATGCGGATGGCGCTCGTTTTTGACGGCCGCAACATTTATCCGCTGCAGGCCATGAAGGACGCCGGCGTGGAATACTACTCGATTGGCAGATGACATGCCAGCGGGGACGGTTCTTTTTGGCACGCGCCGCGTCGAAAGAGGCTCGTCCCGGGTGCAGTCTTATAAAATAACTTTCAGGGGTGATCAGGTGAAAAAGATTATGACCGCGGCTGTGGCTGCGATGCTTTTGGGAACGAACTGCGCGGCATATGCGGCTGCGCCGAAGGTGACGGCCAATGTGCCGCTTCGCCATGTGGCTTACCAATATATTGAGAAGCTGAGCGGCATGGGGTATCTGCGCACGCTGCCGACGGGAGCGAAGCCCTACAGCCGTCTCGATATGGCCAAGTGGGTAATGGAGGCGCGGAAGGCGGCGGAAATGAAGCCGATGCCTTCCTATCTGGCAAAGGCCGTAGATGAACTCGAGAAGTATCTCGAAGCTGAGCTTGCCGAGCTGCAGGGGCGGGGCAGCGCCGAGGATTTCAAGCTGCGCGAGGCAGGGCTGGAATTTGCCTATGCGGATAACGACAGCAGCCTCTACAGCTACAACAGCCCGCGGCACAGGGTGCCCGCGGACTGGCAGCCCCTGAATCACAAGAATAACGGTTACCGCTACGGCGAGGAGGGCAATTTCATCCTGACCGGGGAGTTTGCGGGACGCATCGGGCACGACACGGTCCTTGCGCTGTCGCCGCGCTTCAGCTACGACGGGGACGAGGACGGCAAGGCGCGCCTGACCGAAGGCTACATCAAGACAAGAGTCGGCGCCTTAGGCGTGGAGATTGGCAAACAGCCCCTGTTCTGGGGCCAGGGAGGGACCGGCAGCCTGCTTTTGGGCAACGAGGCTGAACCGCGGACGATGCTGAAGCTCAATTTCCTCGAGCCGCAAAAAATCGGCGGCTTCCTGAAGTTTTTGGGCACTTCGAACATAAACGTCTTCTATACGGAACTGGAGGGCAGCCGCAGCTCGATGGCGATAGCCAACGGCGATTACAATGATTACGATAACGCGGGCCTTTTGGGCATCCGCTCGGATTTTTCGCCGACGGAAAACTTTACCTTCGGCGTGGCGCGCGTTTCGATGCTGGGCGGCGACGGCAATGCCCTTTCGCGCTCGAACTGGGGCGACTGGCTGATCGGCGAGAACGCGACTTCGCTTGTGGGTGACCGCTGGAACGATATCGCGGGCTTCGACTTCCGTTACCGCTTCCCGGGCGTGCAGGTTTACGGCGAGCTTTACGGCGAGGACCAGGCCGGTTACTTACCTTCGCAGAACGCCGAGCGCATCGGCCTTTATTTCCCACAGCTGTCGAAGGACGGCGCCTGGGAGCTTCGGACCGAGTATGCGCGCACGACGAACGTCTGGTATGACCATAGTGCCTTCCAGAACGGCTGGAGTTACCGCGGCGGGCTATTGGGCGACGCGATGGGCGCGGATGCGCGCAAGCTGTATGTGGGCATAGGGCGTTACCTCGGCGACGGCGGGCGGCTGGGCCTCAACTTGATGCGGACCGATATGGAGCGTTCGCTGCCTTCTTCGCAGCAGGTTGACGAAGTATGGCTTTCGTACAACCGCAAGCTGGACGATACCGTCTACCTTGACGCGATGCTTGGCCTTGCACAGCTCGACAATGCCGGCTTCAAGGCCGGAGCGAGCGATGACAGCCTGTTTACCGCGGTGTCCGTGCGCTGGACATATTAGTGGACAGTGGGGACGTTCCTTTTTTGTCAACTTTTGCGGATAATTTGATTTCAGCAGTTACCGGGTGCGGGATTTAAAGGTTAGTGAACAAAGCCAAAAGCTTTCTTTATACCGGGGATAATGCATATAATGCGAAATAACAAGCAAAGGAATTGTGGGCGCATGAAAATCTTAGTTGCCGGAGCGGCCGGCTATATCGGCAGCCATACCTGCGTGGAACTTTTGAATGCCGGATATGACGTGGTTGGCATAGATAATTTTATTAATTCCAAGCCGGATGTACTGGACAAGGTTGAAAGAGTCTGCGGCAGGCGTATCAGCTTTTACGAAGGCGATGTTGCTTCTCCGGAAGTGCTGAAGAGTATTTTCTTAGAACACAGGATAGATGCCGCAATTCATTTTGCCGGGCTGAAAGCTGTTGGGGAGTCTGTTGCCAGGCCATTGGAATACTATCGCAACAATCTTCTGAGTACGATCAATTTGTGTCAGGTAATGCGCGAGAATGATGTGAAGAAAATCATTTTCAGTTCCTCGGCGACTGTATACGGTGTGCCGAAAAGCGTGCCGATTCGTGAGGACTTTCCGCTGAGCGCGACCAATCCCTACGGAGCGACCAAGCTGATGTGCGATCGGATTCTGCAGGATCTGGCGGCAGCTGATCCGAGCTGGAGTGTCTGTCTGCTTAGGTATTTCAATCCGATTGGCGCTCATGCCGGCGGCCTGATTGGCGAAGAACCAAACGGGGTTCCCAATAATCTGATGCCCTATATCGTCAAGGTGGCCAAGGGTGAACTGCGGCAGCTCAATGTTTTCGGTGATGATTATCCGACGCCTGACGGGACCGGAGTGCGCGATTACATCCATGTCGTGGATTTGGCGCTGGGGCATGTAAAGGCCTTGCGCAAGATGTCCGAGAGCGGCGTGCATATTTACAACCTGGGCACCGGCACCGGCTTCAGCGTGCTGGAACTGATTAAGGCTTTTGAACATGTGAACGGCGTAAAGGTGCCGTATGTTTTTGCTGATAGACGGCCGGGCGACGTCGCGGAATGCTACGCCGACCCGTCCAAGGCGAAGCGTGAGCTGGGCTGGAAGGCGACGCATACGTTGGAAGAGATGTGCCGCGACAGCTGGAATTACGGGAAAAACAAATAGAGACACTGGGGACGTCTCATTTGCTTCCTTGCGGTTCCGAAAATATAGCATAAAAGGTTTGTTTGCGTTTTGGCGGGGAATACAAAAAATGGGAAGCAGGTCAGGATCAATTCTGAAATTATCCTAAGAATTTTGTGCAAAGACGAAG
>JAAYIB010000018.1 GCA_012744295.1 Acholeplasmataceae bacterium | reverse complement strand
GGAGGCCTTATTAACAACGCCCGCGCCGCTTTTGCCTTTATGTCGCAATTCGACAATGTTCTGCCGATCTGGGGTATCCAGCGCGAAAGCGAGCTGGACGAATGGTTGTCCTTTATGGAGGACGCGCCCCGGCTGACAGAGGAAACGGAAGCTTTCATCAGCAAGGAAAAAAGCGAGCTGACGGGAGACTTCTGCCGTGGCTGCGGCTATTGCATGCCCTGCCCCGCCGGCATCGAGATCAACACTTGCGCACGCATGTCGCTGATGCTCAGGCGCTCGCCTGCCGAAAAATGGCTGGCGCCGGACATGCAGGCAAAGATGAGGAAGGTCGAGGACTGCTTTAATTGCGGCGCCTGCAAGAACAAGTGCCCCTATGAGCTCGATACGCCCGAACTATTGCGGAAAAATTATGCCGACTACCTTAAAGTTATGGCGGGAGAGGTCAGCGTTAAATAGAAAAGTATACAAAAAACTGCTTCATAAATGTTTTCGGCGGGCTTTCGGTTATGGTAAAATAATACCAGTCTGATTGGAAGAGGGAGGATTTTTATGAGGCAAAAAATAAAAATAGGCATTGCCGGTTACGGTAATCTGGGCAAAGGTGCCGAAATCGCCGTGCGGCAAAGCACGGATATGGAACTTATAGCGGTTTTTTCGCGCCGACCACTGAGCTCGACAGCGAGCGGCGTGCCTGCGGTCTCGGTCGCAGAGGCAGCCGCCTACAAGGATAAAATCGACGTGATGCTGCTCTGCGGGGGTTCGGCGACGGACCTTACGGAGCAGGGACCCTTCTTTGCCGCCATGTTCAACACGGTCGACAGCTTCGACACACACGCAAAAATCCCCGAATATTACGCGCGCATGGAGCAAGTCGCGAAGTCTGCCGGTACGGCCGCGGCCATTTCCATCGGCTGGGACCCGGGCCTGTTCTCCCTGAACAGGATGCTGGCAGGTGCGATCCTGCCGAACGGCGAGGACCATACCTTTTGGGGCAAGGGCGTCAGCCAGGGCCATTCTGATGCCATCCGCCGCATCGCGGGCGTGAAGGATGCCAAGCAGTACACGGTGCCGAAGCATGAAATCATCGATGCCGTCCGCGGCGGCAGGGAGTCTGCCGCACCGTCGCACGAAGCCCATACGCGCGAATGCTTCGTCGTTGCCGAAGAAGGGGCCGACAAGGCCGCGATTGAAAAGGCGATAGTGACGATGCCTAATTATTTCGCCGACTACGAGACCGGCGTGCATTTCATTTCGGAAGAGGAGTTCCGTGAAAAGCATGCCGAAATACCTCACGGCGGCTTCGTTTTCCGTACCGGTGAAACAAGCCCCGGGGTCTGCCAGGTCATTGAATTTGCCTTGAAGCTCGACAGCAATCCCGAATTTACGGCCAGCGTGCTGACCGCCTACGCGCGGGCGCTTTATCGCATGAAACAGCACGGTTTTACGGGAGCCTGCACTGTTTTCGACATACCGCCCGGCTACCTGTCGCCGAAAGCGCCCGAAGAGCTGCGCAGGGAACTGTTGTAGAAGCTGATAATTTTGCCACGATGGCTTAAAATCGAGGTCGCCCAAACATTGTTTGGGCGATTTTTTTGTTGCAATGCCGCAAGCTTGTTTAATGGAACGCTCAGGAATATAATGACAATTAAAAGGGAGTTGTATTTTTGGCTGAGGACCGAGAGCAAAATATTGTGATGTCTTCATAACTTTTGATTTATGGGAGCGATAATGATGAAAAAAATAGGCCTGATCATAAACCCTATTGCCGGTATCGGCGGCAAGGTCGGTTTAAAAGGCTCCGACGGCTTGGATATTGTTGAAAAAGCCAAGGCTTTGGGCGCAGTGGCGGAAAGCGGCGAGAAAACTCTAACCGCGCTTAGGTCGCTGGCCTTAATCGAAAAGGATGTGGAGATTTATACTTATCCGGGCGAGATGGGGGCAGACGTCTGCGTTGAAGCGGGATTCAAAACCGTCGTTCTGGGACAGATTGAAAAAGATAAAACCACATCAGCAGACACAATGACTGCTGCAAAAGAAATCCTGAAAAACGATATTGCCTTACTGCTGTTCGCCGGTGGTGATGGCACGGCGAGAAATATCCTGGACGCCGTTGACAAAGACACGTTGGTTCTGGGCATACCTGCAGGCTGTAAAATACATTCGGGTGTTTATGCCATTAATCCGCGGAGCGCCGGATTTTTAGCCGCGGCAGTCCTGCAGGGGCGAATTGCCGGAAGCAAAGAGGCTGAAGTAATGGATATAGACGAGGAGCTCTTTAGAAAAGACATTGTTCAGGCCAAGCTATACGGTTATATGAGAATACCGGACGCGGCATCTCTGATGCAATGCCGCAAGAGCGGGGGCATGGTTTCCGATGAGGACGCCGTTGAAGAGATTGCCGAATACGTTGCCGATACAATGGAAAAAGATACTCTTTATATAGTCGGTACGGGATCCACAACGGCAGCGATCATGAAAAAGCTGAATCTGCCATATACGCTGCTGGGGGTGGACCTGGTTTGTAATAATAAAGTTCTGGCCAATGACTGCACGGAAAAAACCATATTGGATTATCTCGGGCGCTGCGAAAAAGTTAAAATCATTGTCACCATAATTGGAGGGCAGGGTTATGTTTTCGGACGCGGCAACCAACAGATAAGCGCCGAGGTTCTGCGCAAAGTGGGGAAAGAAAATGTGATAATTGCCGCGACCAGGAATAAGCTTGCTTCGCTGCCGGACAACAAGTTATATGCCGACACGGGCAACGAAGAAGTTAACCGGCTTCTTTCAGGCTGGAAAAGAGTCATAGTCGGTTATAAATATGAAGTAGTTATGAAGATATACAGCTAAAATTTCAAGGGAGATGAGATTATGGCAAAGGACCTAGTACATCCTTATATGCCGAACAGTGTTCCTGCAATCAAAAAGGAAATGTTGGCGGAACTGGGGGTAAAAAGCATAAAGGAAATTTATGAAAGCATTATTCCCAAAGATCTTTTGTATAAAAAGCGGCTGGACCTGCCGGAAGCAATTCGCAGCGAAAGCGAGCTTAAAAAGCATGTCATGGGCCTCCTTAATGAGAACATTACAACGGAAGAATATACGAGTTTTCTGGGCGCGGGCTGCTATAAGCACCAAATCCCTGCAATTTGCGACGAACTCAATGCCCGGGGCGAGTTTCTGACAGCATACTGCGGCGATACATATTCTGATCACGGCAAGATGCAGGCAATTTTTGAGTATGCAAGCATGCTGGGCGAAATGCTCGACGTGGATGTGGTCAGCTATACCATGTACGACGCCGGGCAGGCGGTCACTTCAGCTTTAAGTACGGCCCTGCGTGTCAAGGAGGCCGCAGGCAGGCCAAAGAACAAAGTCCTGGTACCCGCTACCATGGATCCGGAAATCTATTCCCAGGCCTGCGAGTATCTTCGCCATAAAGCAACGATTGTCAAGGTCGCATACGACCGGGAAACGGGATTGATGGATTTAAGGGATTTGAAGAAAAAGCTAAAGGGACGCGATGTGGCTGCCGTTTTCTATGAAAATCCCTCTTACCTGGGTTTCTTTGAAACGAATGCTTCATTAATCGCGAAATTGGCTCATGAAAGAGATGCCCTGGCAATAGCAAGGCCGGAGGTGGCAGCGCTTGGCATTATGGAAAGCCCCGCCAACCTGGGAGCCGATATTTTGTGCGGCGATATCCAGCCCTTAGGCATGCACATTCAATTTGGCGGCGGACAGAGCGGTTTTATGGCCTGCCGGCAGGACATAAAATTGGTTGAGCAATTTCCAACCTATATGTACGGCATTACGAAAACCGCGAACAAGGGTGAATTCGGCTGGGGCCGTGCGATGAATCAGCGTTGTTCGCATGGTTCGCGTGAAAACGCCAAAGAATACTTCGGGACGGAAACGGGGCTGTGGGGCATTACGGCCGGAATCTACTTAGCGAGCATGGGGCCTCAGGGCATGTATGAATTGGGAGAAACAATCATACAGAATCAGGCTTATTTAAAGAAAATACTCAACAATGTTCCCGGTGTGAAGGCCGGGGTGTTTACGACCGGTGGTTTTCAGGAAGTGCTGGTTAATTTCGATAAAACCGGGAAAACAGCACGCGAAATTAACAAGGCATTGCTGAAGGCGAAAATATTTGGCGGCAAGTCGATGAAGGAAGCTTTTCCCGAATTAGGAGAAAGCGCATTATACTGTGTTTCCGAGCTGACCACGGAGGAGGATATGGAAAATTTAGCCATGGCTTTGAAGAAAATAGTGGGGGTATGCTGATATGGGCTATTTCAAGACAAACAGAAACTACCAGCAGGCTCGTTGGGATGAACCGATTATTATGGAGCTCGGGAATAAGGGGGAGCGTGGCATACTCGTTCCCCGCGCTTCAAAAACGGTGCGTGGGAAAGTCGGCACCGTTGACAAGCTTCTGCCTGCGGATTTGAAAAGGAAGGCAGCGCCAAAACTGCCCGAAATGTCGCAGATGCAGGTCTTGCGGCATTATATGAGACTTTCCCAGGAAACGATTGGCACCGACATCAATATTGATATCGGACTGGGAACCTGTACGATGAAGTACAGCCCCAAAATCAATGAGCAATTCGTGCGCAGCGAGAAACTGAGCGAGCTTCATCCTTGTCAGGATGAAAGCACCGTACAGGGCATATTGAAAATCATGTATAAATTGGAGCAGTACCTTAAAGCTATTTCCGGCATGGATAAGGTCAGCCTGCAGGCCGGAGGCGGTTCCCAGGCGATTTTTGCCAATGTCGAAACTATCAGGCGCTACCATGAAGGACGCGGCGAAGGCGCCCAACGCGATGAAATAATTACCACGATCTTATCCCATCCTGCCAATCCGGGCGCGGCGGCAACTATCGGCTATAAGGTTATAACGCTGTACCCGGGCGAAGACGGGCTGCCCGACCTGAAAGCATTGGAGGCGGTTCTGTCCGAACGTACTGCGGCCCTGATGATTACCAATCCCGAAGACACAGGAATCTATAATGGCAAAATCAAGGAATTTGTTGACGCCGTGCATAAAGTTGGCGGCTTGTGCGCTTATGACCAGGCGAACTTAAACGGCGTTTTCGGTATTACGCGTGCCAAAGAGGCCGGTTTTGACATGTGCCATTACAATCTGCACAAATCCTTTTCTTCACCTCACGGCTGCCAGGGTCCGGCTGCGGGAGCACAATGCGTAAGTGAGAAACTGGCCGGATTTATTGCGGTTCCCACCGTGGAATTCGATGGCGAAAAATATTATCTTGAATACGACCACCCGGACAGTATTGGCAAATTAAGGAAATTCTACGGTGTGCCCGCTGTTTTTGTCAGGGCCTATGCCTACATCAGAACTCTTGGACCTGACTGGATGAGGGCAATCGGCGAGCTTTCAATTCTCAATAACAATTATATGGTGAAGAAGCTGCTGGATATTGACGGCTTGGATCTGCCCTACGGCAAGGAAAATTTCCGCATGGAACAAGCTCGTTTGAGTTGGCAGAAGCTCACCGATGAAACCGGAGTTACTACGGACGATATTTGCCGCCGCATCGTAGACTATGGTTTTCAGGATTATTTTGCCAGCCATCACCCGAGAATTATCCCGGAACCGTTTACGCCGGAACCTGTTGAATCTTATTCCAAGGATGATATAGACGAATTTGTAGCAGCGTTCACGGCCATAGCGAAAGAAGCAAAGGATAACCCCGCGTTAATAAAAGGAGCCCCGCATAAGGCCGCACTTGCTGCACAGATTGATGAGAGCGGCCTGAACAGCTGGGAAAAATTTGCCACAACCTGGCGTGCGTACAAAAAATACGTGGAGGGAAAATAAGGCGGGAAATGGCTGCCGCAGGTTTGCTCCGGAGGTGATAAAGGTTCTTAACAGTATCAGGAGGCAAGATTGGGCCAACAATATTAAGGGAGTGATTTCATGACAACGCTGATCAGCGCACAAAACTCGTGGGCATTGTTTGCAATTTTGGCCGCCATAGCGGCGCTAAGCATTTTCCTTGAACAGAAATATGCCTGGGCTTCTCAAATGACGGGCTGCGTAATTGCCCTTATCGGGGCAATGATCTTATCGAACCTGCGAATAATTCCGGTTGATGCTCCTGCGTACGACTTTGTCTGGGGATATGTTGTTCCCTTGGCGATACCCATGCTTTTATTGAAAGCGGATATCAGAAAAATATGGAAGGACAGCGGATGGCTGCTTGTGATTTTTATGCTCAGCGGTTTCGGCACGATTGCAGGCGCGTTTCTGGCCTATTATCTTCTGGCCGCTCAAATAAAGGACTTGCATATAGCTGCGGCCATGATGGTCGGGACCTATACCGGCGGCAGCGTGAACCTGGTTGCCATGGCTGATGCTTTTAAGGCCGACGGGGTTCTTGTTTCCACCTCTGTTGTCGCGGACAATCTTCTGATGGCTCTGTACTTTTTTGTATTGATAGCAATTCCGTCCATCAAATTTTTCTACAATCACTTCAGACATCCTATCATGGATGAGATGGAGAAGCAAAAAGCCCGGGGAGAAAGCGGCGGCGGCGCGGCAAGTTATTGGACGGCCAAACCCGTTTCCTTGAAGGATATTGCTTTTGCTTTTGCGGTGGCTTTTGTTATTGTCGCAGTTTCAACCGATTTTGCGAAATTGATGGCTGCGCTTATTCCCAAAGGCAATTTTTTTCTGGATCTGATGAATGGCCTGTTTGGTAATAAATACCTGATTATTACCACCTTGACAATGTGTCTGGCAACCTTCCTGCCCGGTTTTACCGGAAACATCGCCGGTGCTCAGGAAATCGGCACTTTTCTCATTCATATTTTCTTCACCGTTATCGGTGTGCCGGCTTCCGTTTATCTCATTGTTACCCAAGCGCCTCTGCTCTTGGTCTTCTGTGGCATCATAGTCGCCATGAATATGGTGTTTTCCTATGTATTCGGAAAAATGTTCAACTTTACCCTGGAAGAAATCACTATCGCTTCCAACGCCAACATTGGCGGACCTACTACAGCCGCGGCACTTGCAATCGCCAAAGGCTGGGAAGAATTAGTGGTGCCGGCGCTTCTGGTCGGAACGTTCGGCTACGTTATCGGCAACTATTACGGTTTATTTGTGGGGACTTTCCTGAGTCGCTGACGGGCTTGGCGTTATTACGATAAAACGGACAGCCAAAGCGGCCAAGGTCGGAATTGACGCAAGGTACTCAGCAAGTTTTGTGGCTGACGATGCAGGAATGCAGAAAAACTTTGAAGGCGTCTGTATGGCGGCCAGCGCTCTGCGCATGGATCAGGAGATAAGCACCCTATGGAAAGAGGAAATAGAAGAATATCTGCACCAAAAAGAAGGCGGCAAAGGCAAGAAGGGAACAAAATGACGGGGCAAGACTGAAAAATACGGGAGGCAGGAATTCAGGAACAAATGCCGAAGTGCCTTAATTGCAAGCCGTGGCAGGTCAGCTGTTTGCGCCGGGAATCGCGCAGCCTGATTGCAGCCAAGCCGGATGCAGCTTGCCGAAACACTCGACCGGCAATAACGGGGGTTTGCCGTTTCCTGGTTTTGGACACAATTTTACGCAAAAGCACGGGGGAGCTGATCAGGTGATTAACAGGCATCTCACAAAATCACGTTTTAAAATCGGTTTGGAGTGCCCTACGAAACTCTATTATGAAGGCAACAAGGCCTACGCCAATCAGAAGATAGAGGATTCCTTCTTGCTGGCGCTGGCCGAGGGCGGTTTCCAGGTCGGCGAACTGGCAAAACACTATTATGCCGGCGGCCATATGATAGGCTCGCTTGATTATGCCGACGCTTTGTCTGAAACAAACAGCCTGCTGCAAAGGGAACAGGTTATTATTTACGAGGCCGCTGTGCAATACGCTGACTTTTTTGTCAGGACCGACATCTTAATTAAAGATAATGATCAGATAAGGCTGATAGAGGTAAAAGCAAAATCAGCCGATTTTACAACCGAAGAAGGCTTTTTAAACAAAAGCGGAGCCGTCAGCTCGGCATGGAGCCCGTATCTTTATGATGTCGCCTTTCAAAAATATGTTTTGATGAAAGCGTTTCCGGACTATAACGTCTCTGCCTTTCTGATGCTGGCTGACAAAAACGCCTTATGCCCTACAGACGGCCTAAACCAAAAGTTTAAGCTTAGTAAGAACGAGCAGGGGAGAACCTTCGTCACGGTGTCCGAAGCTTTGTCGCCGGAAGACTTAACGCCGCCTATCCTAAGGGTAATTGGGGTTGACGGCTGCTGCGGGCTGCTCTGGAGTCAGCCGATAGAAAGAGGGGGCAAGCAATACGGTTTCCGGGATTTCGCAGTGCTCTTAGCTGAAAGCTATAAGAACAATAACAAACTGCAGATGCCCATAGCGGCTTTGTGCAAGAACTGCGAATACAGAACGACGGCAGAGGAAGACAAGGCGGGATTGAAAAACGGCTTCCGTGAATGCTGGAAAGAGTGTCTCGGCTGGTCGGACGCCGATTTTGCCGATTCGACCGTTCTCGATATCTGGAACTTCAGAAAGAAAGACAAGCTGATAAACGAGGGCAAAATCAAATTGACTGCTATTACGGAGGCGGACGTTTCGCCTAAAGAGGACGACAAGCCCGGTTTATCGCTGACGGAACGCCAATGGCTGCAAATTCAAAAAGAACAGGAGGACGACCAAACTGCCTGGTGCGACGCCGCCAATCTGAAGAGGGAAATGGATAGCTGGCAGTACCCCTTGCATTTTATCGATTTTGAAACTTCCATGGTTGCCATACCCTTTAACAAAGGCCGTCACCCATACGAAGGCATAGCTTTCCAGTTTTCCCATCATGTTGTCCATGAAGACGGACGCATTGAACATAAGGGCGAATATTTGAATGCGGCCCCGGGGGTATTTCCCAACTTTGATTTTCTGCGGAGGTTGAAAGCGGAGCTTGAAAATGACGAAGGCAGCGTTTTTCGTTATGCCGCCCATGAAAACAGCTTTCTTAATACAATTTATACCCAGCTGCAAAATTCTGCCGAGCCTGATCGCGGTGAATTGTGCGCATTTATCCGGACAGTCACGCATTCGGTAAACGTAAGCGAGGAAAAATGGACCGGGAAGCGGGACATGATTGATCTGTGCGAGCTTGTCAAACGCTACTATTACAATCCTGCCACCAAGGGTTCCAATTCGATAAAGTACGTCCTGCCGGCTATTCTCAATTCATCTGAGTTTCTGCAAGAAAAATATTCTCAGCCAATCTATGGCGCCAAGGACGGAATCGCGAGCCACAATTTTCAAGATTGGACGTGGATAGAATTTAAAGACGGCAAAGTTATCGACCCTTACAAGCTTTTGCCGAATATGTTCCGGGATGTTGAAGCCAAAGCTTTTGAATTATTGAACGGCAGCGACGAGATTCGCGACGGCGGCGCAGCCCTTACCGCCTATGCCAAGATGCAGTTTGAGGAAATGTCGGATGTGGAGCGGAACGAGATAAGAAAAGCGCTGCTAAAATACTGCGAACTTGACACATTCGCCATGGTCATGATTTACGAAGGCTGGAAAGATCTTGTCAATATTAAAAGCGTAAAGGCAGTTTAAAGAAAATTAGAACCTTGCTTCGCTATGAAGCAAGGTTCTAATTTGAACTATTGAGCTATCATGTAAATATGCGCCTCTCGAAAAATCGGGAGGCTTATTTTTTTAGCCCCAGGATTGCCCTTGCTTCGGCAGGAGTGGCGATTTCCTTACCCATGGCTAACGCGATTTTCTTTATTCGCTGCAATAGCATGAGGTTTGTAGCCAGAACACCTTTGGCATAATAGATATTGTCTTCAATGCCGACACGAACATTGCCGCCTAAAGCCAGCGCGATGGTGGAAAGCTGCACATGATTGGGGCCAATGGCGGAGACGCCCCAGGTGCAGCCTTTGGGCAGGTGCTGATAGCAATAAATCAAAGCATCGACGGTTGCAGGCTGTGAACCGCCGACTCCGAGCAGGATGTTGAAATGCAGAGGCGTTTTAATTTCGCCTTTTTCGGCCAGGCGGAGGGCATTCCAAATCATGGCGGTATCGAAAACTTCGATTTCCGGTTTCACATTATATTTCAGCATTTCGGCCGCCAGACAGGATATTGTTTCAGGGTCGTTATAGTTACCTTTTGAAGGAAAGTTGGACGACCCGGTCGCCAGACTGGCCATCTCGGGGCACAAGCAGAGCATTTGCCCGCGTTCGATGTAGTTTTTGCCGGCACGTCCGCCGGTGGAAACCTGGCGAATGATGTCGCAGTCTGTATATTTGTCGAGTTCGTTCAATACTTCACGATTCACTTCGACAGCGGAAGTGGGAAGACCGTCCTTGTCCCTGGTATGAAGATGGACGATAGCGGCTCCTTCTTTCCAGCAGGCATAAGCCTCGGCAGCAATTTCACTGGGGGTCATGGGAGCATAGGGAGTTAATTGCTTGGTAGGT
>JAAYIB010000159.1 GCA_012744295.1 Acholeplasmataceae bacterium | reverse complement strand
CGGTAGAGCAACGGACTGAAAATCCGTGTGTCGACAGTTCGATTCTGTCCTGAGGCACCATTTGCAAGCAGGCACTCACAATTTTGTGGGTGCTTTTTGTTTTTCCAATGCTTTTTTGTGAAATAAATGTAAAATTTTAAGTTTTATATCGATAAGAATGCAGGAGGCAAGACGTTTTACCTTATGCCCACCTTTAACACACGCATCTTTTCGGATGAAGAAGTATTGTACATTATTAAGATAAGTGTTACAATAAAAGTATAGCAATTAGATAATTATTATTTATTAGGAGGGTAAGAAATGAAAGTGGAACTGCAAAAGAAGTACCAACTCTTTATTGATGGACAATGGCGTGACAGCTCAGAAGGCCAAACGCTTAAAACTTATAATCCCGCAACCGGCGAGCTTTTGGCTGAAATTGCCGACGCTTCGGCCCAGGATGTTGACGAGGCTGTAAAAGCGGCACAGGAAGCTTTTAAAAGCTGGGGCAAGACCACGGTAGTCGAAAGAGCGGCCGTTTTGAACAAGATTGCTGACATCATCGACGCGAACAGAGATTTTCTGGCAACCGTTGAAACCATGGACAACGGCAAGCCGATCAGGGAAACAACCCACGCGGACATTCCTTTGGCTGCCGACCATTTCCGTTATTTCGCCGGCGTCATTCGCGGCGAAGAAGGCAGTGCGACCATGATTGACGAAAATACGCTGAGCCTGATTTTGAGAGAACCGATCGGCGTGGTCGGACAAATCATTCCCTGGAACTTCCCGTTCCTGATGGCGGCCTGGAAACTGGCCCCGGTTCTTGCGGCGGGAGATGTTACCGTTCTCAAGCCTTCCAGCAGCACGTCGCTAAGTGTTCTGGAGCTGATGAAGCTGATTGCCGGCGTCGTGCCTCACGGCGTTATCAACGTAATTACGGGCAAGGGCTCCAAGAGCGGCGAATTCCTGCAGCATCACACGGGCCTCAACAAGCTGGCCTTTACGGGTTCGACCGAAGTCGGCAGGGAAATCGGCCTTTCCGCGGCCCGGATGATTATCCCCTCGACCCTGGAGCTGGGCGGCAAATCCGCCAACGTGTTCTTCAAGGACGCGGACATGAAGCTGGCGCTTGAAGGCATCCAGCTTGGCATCCTGTTCAACCAGGGCCAGGTCTGCTCCGCAGGCTCCCGTATCTTCGTGGAAGAATCCTTTTACGACGAGTTTATGGCACACGTGATTCCTGCCTTTCAGAAGGTCAAGGTCGGCAATCCTTTGGATATGACCACCCAGATGGGCGCGCAGGTTGACGAGCGCCAGCTGGAAAAAATCCTGAGCTATGTCGAAATCGGCAGGAAGGAAGGCGCGACCGTAGCTGTAGGCGGCGCAAGGTATACAGAGGGGGAGGCAGCCAAGGGCTATTTCATGCAGCCGACGCTTTTGACGGATGTTACCAATGATATGCGCGTGGCCCGGGAAGAAATTTTCGGACCTGTGGGCGTAGTCATTAAGTTCAAAAACGAGGAAGAATTGCTGCAAATGGCGAACGACAGCCTGTACGGCCTTGCCGGCGGCGTCTTTACCAGGGATCTGAACAAGGCGATCCGTATTGCCAGAGGCATCAGGACCGGCCGCGTTTGGGTAAACACCTACAACATCTTCCCGGCAGGCACGCCTTTCGGCGGCTACAAGGAGTCCGGCATCGGCAGGGAGACTCACAAGGTAATCCTTGACCACTATACCCAGATGAAGAATATCCTGATCAATCTCAAAGAAAACCCCGGCGGCTTTTATGTAAAGTAATCCGGAAAATAAACGAGGCACGACCTTTTTGGTCATGCCTCGTTTTATTTTTGTCTTTGTCAGGGCGTTATTATCCGGTCACAAAGAAGGATTTCGGTTTTCCGCAGATCGGGCACAGATAGTCGTCGGGCAGCTCCTCGAAGGGGACGTCCCCGTCATAAACGTAATGGCAGACCGAGCAGAAATAGGTTTTCCTGGCAGGCGCGGGCGCGGCCGCCTCCAAAGAGCCTCCGGCCTTCAGCGTCCTGTAGTCGGCGTAGGTCATCGGCTTGCCGGCTTCCAGCTTTTCGGCTTCGGCGACGTTGCAGACAAAGAGGTAATGTGTGCCGAGGTCAATGATTGAAGTTACTTCGAGGCTCATGAAGGACAGCATGTCCTTTTTGAAGTAGGGGTTGCCCTTGCGGTCGGTCGCGTAGTCGAGCCCGGCGAACTTGTCGGCGTCGCGGCCGCTCGTCAGCCCGAAATTCTTGATTAGCTCGAGAGGGCATGTTTGGGAAATAATGGATACGGTGAAGCTCCATTTCTTTAGAATCATTTCCGTTGTCAGATTCGACTTCTGCATGGTGACCGTCATTGAGCAGGGTTCCGCGGTTGTCTGGATCGCCGTGTTGATGATGCAGCCGTTCCTTCTGCCGTTTAGTTCTACAGCCGCAATAAACAGGCCGTAGGTGAGGTTAAACATTGCACTTGTATCCATTATTCATGCTCCTTTTGTTTTCAAATTTTGAAAGCGGCGGTGCTGCCGCGGTTGCCGGGGGTAATTTCGAGCCTTGTGCCGATACGTTCCTTCAGTTCCGCCACGTGGGAAATAATTCCAACCAGGCGGCCGCTCTTTTGCAGATCGATCAGGGTTTTGATCGCCGTGTCAAGAGCTTCGGGGTCAAGGCTGCCAAAGCCTTCGTCGACAAGAATCGTGTCCAGCTTGATGCCTCCGGCGTAGGCCTGGACGATGTCGGAGAGGCCGAGCGCCAAAGACAGGGAGGCCAGGAAGATTTCGCCGCCGGAAAGTGTTTTGACGGGGCGGGATACGCCCGTGAAGCTGTCCATTACTTCGATGTTAAGGCCGTTTTCCCTGCGTGCGTCAATTACTTCGTCGAGGCGCGACAGGCAGTAACGGCCGCGGCTCATTTGTGCCAGCCTGAGGTTGGCGGACTGCAGGACGTCGTCGAGGATTGCCTGCAGGACGAAAGCGGAGAAGCTCAGACGGTTTTTGTTGTCGCCGCGCGCCGTCAACGACAGGCTGCTGGTGTTTCTATAAGCCGCCTCCAGGACCTGGCCGCGGCTCTCCAGTTCTTTTAGTTTGGCTAAAAGCAGCGTGCTGCGCTCGAGTTCCCCGGCGAGCACGGCCAAACGGTTGCTGAGCTGCTCGTGGTTTGCGGCGGCTTCTTCTTCGCCCTTGGCGAATTGTTCAAGGCAGGGGTTTTCTTTGCCGTCGATTGCCGCAAGCGCGCGGACGAGGCGATCCCTGCAGGAAACCGACTGCTGCTCAAAGCTGCTGATTTCCTGTTTCAGCGAGGCGCGCTCGCGCGGTGATTTGCGTGCGGCCAGATAGTCTGCCTGCTCGGCGAAGCCGTTGATATCGAGCTGGGTTTTGTAATCCTTCTTTGTTTCTTCAAACGAGGCCTGAGCCTCGCGCGCATAATTTTCGGCGCTTGCGGCCGCGGCGAGGGCTCCCGACAGGTCTGCGCCTGCCTGGCTGGAAGCTCTCTGCAGGCGGCGCAGCTCTTCCTCCCGCGCTTTTTGCACTGCAATGAAGTTTGTCAGCTCCTGCCTTGCGGGCAGGTCCGACTCTCCGGCCTCTTGCTGCAAAGTCAGCTGCTGGCGGGTTTGGACGTCGAGCTCGGATTCAAGCGAGGCAACGTGCGATGCAGCCTGCACCATTTTCCGGCTTGCCTTGCTCAGGCTGACTTCGGCAGCTTCAAGGTCGACAGCTTCTTCTTCGCTCTTTGCGGCCGGTCTCGGGTGGCTGGCCGAGCCGCAGACGGGGCAGGGCTCGCCCGGCCTGAGTTCGGCGGCGAGATACTTCGCCAGCATTCTTATCTGTGCTGCCTGCAGGTTCTTCAACAAGTCCCGGGCAGCCTTTTCGGCTTTCTCCGTCTGCTTCAGTTCCTCGCGTGCCTTTGCGAGGCTGTCTTGCAGGATAGTGCTTCTTTCTTCTATTTTGTCGAGCTTTTCATATAGAGAAAGCAGGTTTTTGGCTTCGTGCAGAGCGGCGGCGGAGTCAGACAGCAGCTTCTGCAGGCCTTCGAAGGGCTCTGACTCGGGCGGCAGCAGTTTTGCAAGCGTCTGCCGGAGCGAATCGTCTTTTTCCTTGGCCGCGCTGAGCGTCCTAACGGTGGTTTCAAGCTGTTCCCGTGCCTGGCTCACACGCTGCCAGTCCTTCTGACAGGCGTCGTGGAAGGGTTCGATCGCGGCAGCTCGTTCGGCCAGTTCCGCAATCTTTCTCTTTTCCGCAATCAGGGGAGTCTGTTGGCGCAGAAGCCTGTCCGCGTCCTGCGCAAGCTGCGCTTCCAGGAAAGCTGCGGCAAGGGCTTTGGCTGCCTGATGCTCTGCGGTTGCCCGGGCAAGTTTTGCTTTGGCGTTTTGCAGTTCAAGCGCAAGGTCGTCCCGCTCCGCGGCGAGCGTCTCTTTTTTGGCTAAGAGTCCCTGACGGTCCTCGCAGCCCGCACTCTCCAGTAAAAATCCCCGTTCTTTTTTCAGGTTCTCATAGTCGCGTTCTATTTGCTTGCCCTTGTCGTAAAGCAGCTGCTCTATTTGTCGGTAAATGCCTGTTTTGAAAAGTGTTTCGAGGATGGTCTTGCGATTTTTGGAGTCCTCGACCAGAAAACGGCGGAATTCGCCCTGCGGCAGCAGGACGATTTGGCGGAACTGCTCGGCCTTGAAGCCGATGATGGTTTCAACCTGTTTCGTAACCTCGCTGACGCCTGTTGCCAGGAGATTTTTCTCATCGCCTCCGTCAAGCTCATAGAGGGCTGCCGTTGCGGGCAGTTTCCGCGTGCCCGTGCCGCGGGCCTTGGCTGCCTCCTGCTCCGGCGTGCGTACGACCAGATATTCCTTTGCTCCCGAGCGGAAGGAAAAATCGACCTGGGTCTTGCTCGAAGGCGGCGCGTAGTCGCTGCGCAGGTTCTTTGTCTCACGCAGGTCGCCGCTCGCCGTGCCGTACAGGGCGAAGGTGATGGCGTCAAGGATCGTGGTTTTGCCGGAACCCGTCGGGCCATGTATCAGAAAGAAATTCCTGTCGCCCAAAAGGGTGAAGTCAATCAGCTGCGCGTCAGCGTAGGCGCCGAAGGAGTTCATAAAAAGCTTGAGAGGCTTCATCCTAAACGCTCCTTTCGGCTTGCGACGCTTCTTCAATCACCGCGTCTAAAATTTTTTCTTCTTCTTCGTCGAGCACTCTGTCGTTGACCTGCTCGAAGAAGGAGCAGAAAAGCTCTTTGATGCCAAGCCTGCGATGGCTTCCCGGAGTGATCTCGCCTGCGGCATTCTGGAGCCGTGCGTATTCCAAGTGCAGAATGTGCGGGTAGGCCTGTTCAAGGCGGTATTTGGCGTCCAGTACCGGCTGCCCGTCGTCTAAGACGACCTGCAGGTAATTGTTCCTGAGCTCCGCCCGCGGATTTTCCAGCAGGTCTGCAAAAGTCCCGCGCAAGCGTGCCAGTTCGTGCGTGGGTTTCAGCACGACTGTTTCGACGGCAGCGTTGCCTTCGCCGTCAAGTTCGACGATGTGCACGCCTTTGGTTTGGTCGGTCTCGTTAAAGGAGTATTTCAGCAGGGAGCCGCTGTAGCGGATCTTGTCGCCGCCCTGCTGGCAGGCATGCAGGTGCCCGAGCGCCGTGTAATCGAAGGCTGCGAAGTTCTCCGCGCCGACGGTGCTCGCGCCGCCGATAGAAAGCGGACGTTCGCTGTCGGGAGATTCGCCGGAGCCGGTCAAAAAGACATGGGCAAGGGCTACCTTCCTCGCAGCTGCCGGGATTTGCGCCAGCATCGATTCTACCTGCCATCTGAGAGCGGCCTCGTGGGAAGTTAGCTCCAGCCCGGCAGCGTTCGAGGCCGTGAAGGGATCGGCATAGGTCAGCGGCGCAAAGTAAACAGGACCGAACTCGTCATAGAGAACGACCGGCCGGGCGTCTTTTTGGACGGGACCGTAAATAAAAAGCCTGCCTTCGGCCAGGAGCGACTGAGCGAAGGCGAGACGTTCGGGGTTGTCGTGGTTGCCTGCAATCATGATGACGGGGATGTTGTGCTTCTTGACAAGCGTGGAAAGCGTCTCGTCCAAAAGCGTGACAGCCTGGGTGGGAGGCACGGCCCGGTCATAGATGTCACCGGCGATGAGGACGGCGTCGACCTTGCTGTTGACGGCGAGCTCGACAAGCTGCGCAAGTACGGAAGATTGTTCCTCCGTCAGATGCAGGCCGTGGAAAATACGGCCGAGGTGCCAGTCTGAAGTATGTAGGAAACGCATTTGATCACCTTTATTCCTGCGCCAGTCGGCGTATTTTTCCCATTAAGGTTAGGGCGCAGTCCGTGCCGTGGTCGTGCAGCTGCAGCAGTTCCTGCGGCTTGCGGTCGAGACGGCCGATGGTCAGCGGCTCCAAGGGACGGATGATGACCGCCCTGCCCACGGCTTCAAGCTTTTCGGCAAGAGCCATCTGTCTGTTGTAATTCTCCGAGCGTGTACGTATGACCTCGATCAGCTTCGGGTATTTCGCGTACCAGAGCTTCAGCAGCCACAGCGGGTAATTTTCCGTACTGTAATAGCCGGGATTGCGCGTAAGTACGATGACGTTGCGCTCGTAGCCGTCGGCCATCGCCTTTTCCACCGGGATGGGGTCGGCCAGGCCGCCGTCCATTAATTCGTATCCGTCGATTTTGACAACAGGTGCCAGGAAAGGCAGCGAAGAGGAGGCGCGCAGCGGTTCGAAGTCCGAACCCATTGCCTCCTTGGGGAACCAGACCATGTCGCCCGTCTTGCAGTCGGTCGCCCCGACGTACAGTTCGCAGGGTGAGCGGTAAAAGGCATCGTAGTCAAAGGGCAGCAGCTTTTGCGGTATTTCCTTCAGGATGAAGTCGAAGCCGAACAGCGAGCCCGTGCGTAAGAGGTTGCCGAGGCTGCAGTAGCGGCTGTCTGCTACATATTCGTCAATAATCCGCCTTGTGCGCAGCGGCTGTTTGGAGAGATAGGACACCACGTTGCAGGCGCCCGCCGAAACAGCCGTCGCATAGGGAAATTCGACTTCCTCCTGCATAAAGGCTTCAAATACTCCGGCGGAAAACATGCCGCGCATGCCGCCGCCTTCGAGCACGAGGCCTGTGTTTTTCAGCAAAGTCATAGCGGACCCCCTTAATATAGAGAAAGTTTTAAGAGATGAACAGCAATTTTTCGCGCGCGAAGCGTGAATTTTCTTGCGGCAAGCAAAAACGGCACCAGTGCGGCACCGTTATTTTCTGTGTCTATTGCGTGAAGTATAGTAAATGAAGGTTGCCAGATAGACAAAGGCACCCGTTTCGGTCCTTGTTGCAAACCACGCGGGAAAAATGAAGGCCGCGGCCGAAAGGAAGAGCAGGGCCGGCAGCGCGGCGAGCAGAAAAGAAGCGGAAAAGCCTTTTTCGGTCCAAAGCAGCTTCATCCTGTTTACGGAAATCGTGCCGAAGCGGCAGGCGAAAACGCCGAACAGGAAGCCGCTGATTGCGTAAAGTATTTGAGACAGAATACCGTCAAACATAAGAACCTCGCAAGTCTTTCAGATAGTTAACCGAAGGCGTTCAGGCTTTGTTCCCATTTCGGCCGCGGCTGGCAAGCGACGAGGATACGGCGGACAGGGCGCCGCTTTTGAGTATCAGTCCGGCAATAATGCTGCCGCCGATGGTGCTGGCAAAGAAGGGCGGCAGAAAGAACCAGGCCGCTGTAGCCTTGCCAAGGACAAAGTTGGCTATGGGAAAAGCCAGAAGCCCGCCGATGAGGCCTGTGCCGATAATTTCGCCCGTCATCGCCGCGCCGACCGTGTGGCGGTACTTATAGAAAAGAGCTGCCAAAAAGGCGCCGACCATGCTGCCGGGGAATGCCAAAAGAGACCCGAAGCCCAGCAGGTTGCGGAGCAGGGAAATCAAAAAAGCGATGGCGACGCTGCAAGCGGGGCCGAGTATGACCGCCGCGAGCACGTTGATCGCATGCTGAACGGGAAAGCATTTTGCCACGACGGCAGGTATGTAAAAGATATGGGCGCTCAAAGTGCCGACCGCGATTAAAAGCGCCGCGAAAGTAAGATGATGTACGAACATGGAAATAACCTCGCTGATAAATTAACATTATCATATCACGCGTGAAAATGTCACGCAACCGCAAAGGGAAAATACAATTTGTGTAGAATGTTAAAGAGAGAAACATTATCGATTACATCAACAACGGAGGCAACGGATGAGGGTATTGGAAAAAATCAAGGTAATTGACCTGTCAAGATGGCTGCCGGGACAGTATTGCGGCATGGTGCTGGGTGATTTCGGCGCCGAGGTCATCAAGATAGACGACATTGACGGAGACGCGACTCGCAGTTTCGTGCCGCAGAAGGAATCGGGCATGAGTTATTGGCATCTGGCCCTGAACAGGAACAAGAGGGGACTGGCGCTTGACTTGCGGACAGAGGAAGGGCGGGACATCCTGCGCAAGCTTCTGGCCACGGCCGACGTCTTGATAGAAGGTTTTCGTCCGGGTTTTCTGGACAAGATAGGATTTTCCTACGACAGCGTCAGCCGGTCCAACCCCGGTCTCATTTATTGCTCGATAACCGGCTTCGGCCGGACAGGCGGCGCCCGGCACAAACCTGCCCATGACCTCAACGTGGTAGGACTCGCCGGCATTGCGGCACTTGACGACGCAGGCAGCGCCTGTGTCGCCGATATCCAGGTTTCGGCGGTCGGCGCGAGCATGAACGCGGTCAGCGGCATCCTGCTGGCCCTCCTGGCACGCGAGAGGACGGGCCGGGGCCAAAGAATAGACGTCTCGCTCTACAATACCGCGCTTGGCATGCAGGCAACCGCCGCCGCGAGCCTTTGGGGCTGCAGCGAGACGGGAGACGAGCCCTTCGGCAGGGTTGTCCATTATTACAATCTTTATCGGACCAAGGACGGCAAATACCTGACGGTGGGTACGCTTGAACCGAAATTCTGGCAGGAGCTCTGCCGGCTTTTGGATAGGGAAGACCTGACGGGCAGGCAGTTTGATTTTGCCCATGGCCGTGAGCTGCAGGCGGAGCTTGCCGGGGCCTTTCTTGCAAAAACAAGGCAGGAATGGCTGGACCTGATCGGCGGACGCGAATTTTGCGTGACGCCCGTCTGCAGCCTCGAGGAAGCGCTTGCAAGCGAGCTGACGACAGAAAGCGGTATGGTCGGCGCAAGGGAGGAAGACCTGGGCACGGTCAAATACCTGCAGCCGGCAATCAGCCTGTCGGAAACCCCGGGAGCCGTCGAAAGAAGGGCGCCCCGCATGGGAGAGCACCGCGAGGAAATCCTCGCAGCCCTGGGCTATGAGAAAAATGAAATTGCCGAGCTGGCAAACAAACATATTATATGAAGCTTTTTACAAGAATTGGGGCGGAGGTGTTTTTCTTGTTCAGAATATTAGCGGCAATCTTACTTTTTTGCGTCGTAACTTTAGGACTGCAGCCTTCCTGCGAGGCTGCGCTGATCAGCAAGAATCAGGAAATATCGATGGGCAAGGAGGTTGCGGCCAAGCTTGAGGCAAAATACGGCGTGGTTCAGGACGAGGAGCTGCAGGCCCATGTCAACAGCATCGGCCAGCGTCTTGTCGCGGTCAGCGGCCGCAAGGACCTGGAGTATACCTTCAAGGTGCTGAACCATGACGAAGTGAACGCGATGGCGGTGCCGGGCGGCTTCATCTATGTTTTCAAGGGACTGCTCGACTTCATGCCCTCCGACGACGAGCTGGCAGGGGTTCTGGGACACGAGGTCGGCCACATTGTCAAACGCCACAGTGTAAAGCAGGTTGAAAAACAACTGGCGCTGACGCTTTTGACGCTAATCATAACGAAGGGCCAGGGCTTGGTCCTTGCCGACGCCACGATGCAGGCCCTGATGGCCGGCTACAGCCGTTCCGACGAAAGGGAAGCCGACGAGCAGGGCTTTGCGCTGACGAACAAGGCGGGCTTCAACCCCTACAGCATGCTGATTACGGTCAGCAAGCTCCAGGACCTGGCCGCGGCGAAGGGCAATCCCGGTTACGGCCTGTTTTCCACGCATCCCGAGCCGGAAAAAAGGATTGAGCGCGTGAACAAGTCTCTGGCCAAAATGAAGCTTGTGCCCGAGGTGCTTGTGGCCGCTGACGGGGCCGCAACTGTCCGGGAAGGGGGCTGGGAGTTTGTCATCGACAATACTTATAACAGTGACAAACCCGCATACAGGGCGAAGCTGATGGCGGGGGCGCTCTATCTCGTGAAAAAGAGGGGTGCCGTCGACGAAACACGCTTCCTGACGGTGGACGGCAGCTACTACTCCGACATCTATTACGAGGATATACTTATTCTGAGGGTTTACGAACAGGATGCCCAGGGTTACGGCAGCATCAGCGGCTATGCCGGGGCGG